>JAISXJ010000126.1 GCA_031270565.1 Prevotellaceae bacterium | reverse complement strand
TCTTGCCGAATATCAAAAAGGGTTTGTTTGTCCTTCTAATACATTTGACAATGTGATGGGCAAATTTCCAATAGGCTTTACGGTCTGGAATCTTGCAAAAAAGAAAAAGATACAACATGTAGTTTGTGATATTTTTGACATGAACGGACATAAAATAACAAAAAAAATATTTTATGCCTATAAAAACGATAAGTATATAAACGAATGGATTTCAACATACAATAAAAAACCGACAGGAGAATATCTTGGTTTTTTAGCCGGTACAAACGGAAACGGATTTCAACATAACCGTATTGTTTATATCCTTAATAGGAGGGAACAAATGCCCAACCCAAGAGGCATTTACATTACTATTGAAAATTTAATCGAATCGTGTGTCTACTTTGCCGTCCGAAAAGTCATCCCTGCCAGTTGGCTCAACGACCGAGACCAGTTTCTTTACCCCAACAACAATTGGAAAAAAGATATTGAATTTCAAAACGACTGCTTGGCTTACACATTATTTAATACAAATATTTCAACACAATACGGCGTCAATCACTGGATACCGTTCACCGAAGAAGAGGTTAATGCCGGATATAAATTTGAAAGCCACTTTATGACGAGTTTCATGTCGGGCAAAATAAAGCAAAACGGATATATCAATTTATTTGAAAATCAGGAAGACAAATATTGTATCAAGCGCGAATTTTCTGTCGAAGCACAAGCCGTTCTTGATGCAGGACGCGAACTTTGGAAATATTACTTTCAACAGCCAAAAGTCAACGTAAACGCCTCTCTGTACGATATTCGCGAATACTTTCAGGGACGCAACGACAAAGGCAAAATGAACAGCAAATCAACTGACGAAAAATACAGCGAACAGATTGGCAGTCTGCGTGACAAATTAAATATTCTGACAAAAAAAATTGAACCGAAAGTTTATGAATACGGATTTTTGCAATAATACAGACTTTAACAGTACGGCGCAATATGCCACATTTTTAGTGTAATATGAAAGTAACAGACATTATTAAGAACTCTACCAGCGCTCTCTTTTCGTTTGAGTTGGTGCCTCCGTTGCGGGGAGGCGATATTCAGAAAATTTACCGCGCTATCGAACCGTTGATGGAATTTTCGCCGCCGTTTATCAATATCACCTTTCATCGCGACGAGGAAGCTTTTCGGCAACGTTCCGACGGAATCATTGAACGAGTGGTGGTAACAAAACGCCCCGGTTCCGTAGCGCTGGCAGCGGCGATTATGAAACGTTTCCGTGTCGAAGTTGTGCCGCACATTGTCTGTGGAGGCGCTACCCGCCACAAAATTGAGAATGAGTTAATCGACCTGAATTTTCTTGACATCGAAAATGTCATGGCTCTTCGTGGCGACCCCGTTTCGGGACAGCGTTTTTTCATTCCCGAAGAGGATGGGCATCGCTACTGTAACGAACTGGTAGAACAAATAATGCAACTGAATCAGGGGCATTATCTCGATTCCTCTATTGTTGGCGCCGTACCTGCCAACTTCTGTATTGGCGTTGCCGGCTACCCCGAAAAGCACTATGAGGCGCCCAATCAAACCGTTGACATCGAAAATCTGAAACGTAAGGTGGATGCCGGAGCCGGTTACATTGTTACGCAGATGTTTTTCGACAATGAGGCGTTTTTTCATTTTGTGGCGTTGTGCAGGCAGGCAGGCATTACTGTGCCGATTATTCCGGGCATCAAGCCTATTTCTACCGCCAAGCACGTGGAGATGCTTCCACGTACCTTTAACATTGATATTCCTGAGCAGCTTGTTCAGGAAATCAGACAATGCAAGAACAGCGAGGCAGTGAAACAGGCAGGAATTGAGTGGGCTGTGGCACAAAGCAAAGAGTTAATCGCACAAGGCGCTCCAGCCGTCCACTACTACACAATGGGCAGTTCCGACAATATCCGTGAAATCGTCAAACAGGTGTTTTAAGCGGAACGGTAGAAAGCATGACATATTTGAGACGCCCTCTTAAACAATGACGTAAAGAATTATATCTTTTTCGGATAATCTTTTTTCATAGCGTAATACCAAGCAGAGTTACCAGCACGCCGGCAACACTGAAAAGAATCAGCAGCGAACCGGTGATTCGATTGAGTATCCACAGCCCACGTACATTAAACTGATTGCGCAGATAGCCGACTATAAGCGTCAAAAACAGCCACCAGCCGCCTGCCCCAATCAGCACGGAACTCAACCCAACAATGGTCTGTACAACAGTGTACTCAGGCGAAAGGAAATGAAACCGCGCAAAGAGACCAATAAACAGCAATATGATTAAAGGATTGCTGAAGCACAAGCCAAACGCGGAAACAAAGTCGGAGAAATAGTCGTTGCCTTTCTTGTCGTTCTGAGAGGTGCGCAACTGCTTGACGGGATTTCGTCTGAACGTGTACAAACCGAATAAAAAGAGAATAGCGCTACCGACAATCTGTATAACCAACTGATGCAACTCAACAAAAGAGATAATGCTTCCCATGCCAAGCGCCGTCAGGACGGCGTAGATTAAATCGGATGCGGCAGCGCCAAGTCCTGTTGCGATGCCGTGCAGACGTCCGCGATGAAGGGTACGCTGGATACACAGGATGCCAATCGGACCAACCGGTGCGGAAACAAAAATGCCTATCAATATGCCTGTCCAAATCAGTTCAAACATGGATTAATCAAAATCTAAAAGCGCCGTTTTCAGGCAGGTTAAAATGGAGGCTTCATCCTGCGGATGAAACCACTGTATCTCTGTATCGCGGCGCAACCATGTGAGTTGTTTTTTTGCATAACGCCGCGTATTTTGCTGAATCTTTTCGACAGCCTGCTCCTTTGAAATGTTGCCGTCGAAATAGGCAAACAGCTCTTTGTAGCCTACCGTGTTCAGAGCGTTGAGATGCCGTTTGCCGTAGAGCGCCCGCGCTTCCTGCTCCAGTCCCTGCTCCATCATACACAAAACACGACTGTTTATGCCGGCATAAAGCTCTTCGCGAGGCATGTTCAATCCGATTTTGACAATCTTGAACGGACGCTGTTTTACCTGCTGCGTGCGCAATTCGGAAAAGGGTTTTCCGGTGGTGATGCAGACTTCAAGGGCGTGTAACATCCGTTTAGCATTTTTCAAATCAACTTCTCCGTAATATTTTCTGTCAAGCAGCCATAATTTTCGCCGAACGGCTTCGATACCCTCTGTGTGATAGAACTGTTGCAATTCTGCCCGTAACATCGAATCAATATTCGGAATGGCATCAATACCCTTGCACACAGCGTCTGCATAGAGCATCGACCCGCCCACCATCAGCACGCTTCGGCGGACTGTCAACTCTTGCTGAATGATTTCGAGAGCGTCTGTTTCAAATTGTCCTGCGCTGTAATGCTCTTCAATGGAGTGTGTTCCGATAAAATAGTGTCGCGCTTGAGCCAACTGCTCCGGCGAGGGCGAGGCGACGCCAATATGGAGTTCGCGATAAATCTGACGTGAGTCGCACGATACAATAGCGCAGTCCAACTCCCGCGCCAGTGTGAGGCTAACAGCCGTTTTTCCAACGCCGGTAGCGCCCACTATCACCACAAGCACGCCTTTTGTCACGGATAATTACTCTAAAAAAATAAACCGGCTAAGCCGCTACAACTCTTCTATTTCATTTACCGACAAGCCGCCAAAACTTTCTTCGTCAAGTTCGTCTTCGTTATAGTCGTCCGAACCATAAAAATCCGTGTCAAAGTTAGTGGACGTTTGAATCTCAGCCATAAACTTGTCGAGGTCTATGGTCTGTTCGGGAGCTTTTCCCTGAGAGAGTGTGCACACCGGATTGACAAGCGTTTTGCCCGGAATGATGGCTTTCATTTCAATAAAGAAAGCGCGTTCCGTCAGGTTGTCAAAGACAAACAGCAGACGTTGTCCTTCACTGCTGACTAACTCTTCAAGTTTGGTATCAGCCATCAGGTAAGAATCAACGGACGAATCGGTATCCATTTCAAACAGGGTAATTTCCTGTTCTTTTTCCCAGTTATCGGAACAGATAAAAAAAGCGGTCAGTTCGCCTTTTGAATAGCCTACCGATTCCAGAATGGCATTTTGAAAGGATAGGAACGTCGCTTCCGAATCAATCTCAATTTCTCTGACAAAATTGTCTATCTCGTCAGAGAGTAGTAAAAATTTATAAAGCATAGATTGGCAATTATACAAAAATACATTATTCAATGATGTAAAAACACTCTCTTTATCCGCGTTCTGTCAGCAGGATTGTGTGCTTCGGAACGGGGCTTCAAAAATAGTACTTTTTCTTTTCCCTGACAAGCGCGAAAAGGTTAATTCTTTTTTCGAGGTGCTATGAAAAGAATGAATAGTGAATAGTGAATAATATTTTTTCGGGCTTTTATTTCTCTGTGTCTCTCTGTGTGTTCTCTGTGTAACTCCGTGCAATAAGAAAACTTGGCAACTCTCGCTGCTGAATTTCACA
>JAISXJ010000109.1 GCA_031270565.1 Prevotellaceae bacterium | reverse complement strand
AATGACGGCAACATCGACAGAGCCATTGAACTGAACATATCGCTTCAGGATTGTGCATGTTGCGGGGCGTATATATCTAAAAGCCCGGATGTATGGAAAGCATTCATGTGTCACAATCTCGGCGCTGATGAAACGAAAGATCCGTTTACGCCTTCGGCGGAGATTCACGGGGCGAAATACAAATGGGGTGTGAATCGCCCGGCATTGACGCAGGCGCAAGACCAAAACTCGGCGTACGATTCGTCTGTACCAAACTGGGATACTATTACAGCGCCTCCCATGACAAGTGACATTAGCTGGCTGAGTACCGCCAATCCCTGCCCTCCCGGTTGGCGCGTGCCTACAAGAGTAGAATGGCAAGGTGTGCTTGACAATAATGACGAATACCGCACTGATGACGGTGGCGCGAACTGGACCGCAGCCAACGTTATACAAACCTGGACTGCCAGCAATACAGATTTCGACAACGGTATTAAATTCGGCGACGCTTTGGTTTTGCCCGCTGCCGGCATGCGGAACAACAGCAGTGGCTCGTTGAGCTACCGTGACTACTTCGGCAACTACTGGAGCTCTACTGCTTACATAAGTAACGGTTACAACATGTACTTCAGCGGCAATAACCAGAACCCGAACAACCACGCCAGTCAGTCTTACGGCTACAGTGTGCGTTGCGTGGAGGAATAATTGTCCTGAACTATGATTATTGAACGTTTTAAGCAGCGAGAGCAGAGGCAAACTTGTTTGACTATGCCGAGTCGCGCAAAACGACTAATGAATGATTTTGTGATGGACTGTGATTAAATATGTCTGTCTAAAAATCAAAGTATTCATTCAATCAAAAGAATCACAGTTCAAGACAGCAAACACAAAGCCCCGCGAGGGGCTTTTGTATTTTATGTTTTTTGAAAAAACAGTTTTAATAGACCGTATTTTGCGGGTCAAAATTTGTCCATCCGTTAGTCCAGTTGTTGTCAACAGTTTCTGTTGGAGCGAAAGCGCCGATATAACCTACATTCTCAAACCCCGATGCCACTTTAGCATCTGTCCATACGGCGCCGCTTGCCAACGGGCTGTCTGTATTTGGAAATACAATCGGATTCGTGAGACTGAGCGGATTACCGGACAGTTTCAGGTCGGCAATGGTCGCACAGGTACGATTCCCGCCACCTGTACGGTTGAAATAGCCTTCAACAAATGCGCCGGCGTTCTCCGACGGGTCGAACTGTGTACCGCCTGTCCAGTATTGTTTGTCCTGAAAATCCTTGACCGTACCGGCAATCACACAGTTTGTTACGTTCAGTTTGCCTTCGGTAGCCCACGTTTGGGTTGTAGATTGTTTGTCATTTTCAATAATCAGACCAATAGGAAAAGCTGCCACAAGCGAATTGAAAATGCTCAATTGCGTATTGCGGCGCAGATGCAGCCCCGCCTGAAAACGCGGCTCACCGCTTGCACTGCCGTGAACGCCCGCTCTATCCGTATAGGCGTTGGGGTCGGCAACAGGTCCGAAGAGGCTGACATTGGCAAAGACAGCGCTCGTATAAGGTTCGGTGGCAGAAGCATTGGCATTGTTATCCGATTCAAAGCCATTGGAAGCCGATTTGTCGCCCACTTCGGGGTCACGCAGCGCTATGGCGAACTGCACCTTGCCACTGAAGCCGTTATCTGTGTCAAAATCGTCATCCCATCCGCGAAACGCAATGAGGTACTTGGCATTCGCTGTTCCGCCGAACCACTCAAAGGAATCATCCCCCGAATGGGAAACCTGAATATGGTCGATTTGTGTGCCTGCACCCACCGAGCCAAGGGTAATGCCGTTAATTTCATTGTCGGTTGAATACTCTATGCCGGCAAATTCCACACGCACATAACTCAATATGCCCGAATCATCGTTCACATTCATACCGCCGTGCTTCGAGCGTACGCCGCCCTCAATGGTCTGTTCTCCCATATTGTTGGGAGCGTTGCCAAGCAAAATAAGTCCTCCCCAGTCACCGGCTTTACGACTTCCGGGCGCCTGAGACGACGTGAAGACAATAGGCTTCTCCTTCGTCCCTTCGGCGATAATCCGCCCGCCACGCTCAATAATCAAAGTGCCTTTGCTCTCCCTATCACCTTTGACAATCACGCCCGGCTCAATGGTAAGCGTCGCGCCCGCAACCACATAAACAAAACCCTTCAGGTGATAGGTGTTGGGGTAACGCAGCGTTAA
Organism: Prevotellaceae bacterium; assembly: GCA_031270565.1. Classification (GTDB taxonomy): domain Bacteria; phylum Bacteroidota; class Bacteroidia; order Bacteroidales; family Paludibacteraceae; genus F0058. The sequence goes on along the minus strand of JAISXJ010000109.1, from coordinate 18,014 downwards.
ATCCGCTGAGATTTCATACCCGTTAGAGCCATCGCCAAGGTCTAACGTTTCGCCCGGATTTGGGGGTGACGGCTCCGGTGAGTTGTTACAGCTTACGCCTGTAAATACTGTGCACAATAAAAGTATTGCGCTTGCAAATTTCCAATTCTTTCTCATAGTCTTAATCAATTACATGTTTTTAATTCAATTTATTTTGAAAAATACTCCCAGAGCAACAGACTGTCCGGGCGTGTATTGTCGAGTTATCTGTTCCCGTTCGTGAATGACGCCATCCTTTTCAAATTTGGGGAACTGTTTATATACCACAGCTTCGGAAAAAATATCCTTGACGGAACAGCGAATCTCTATCCGTCCGAAAGTTTTACTTATCGTAAAATCCATAACATTGCGAGGCATTTCGTAAGAATTGGGGATAAGGGAATTGAGATTATGGTCGATACTGTTTGCCTTGCCCAAGCCGACGATTCTTTTCCCGATACGGTTATAAAGTAGTGAAGCGTTGATGCCGACTTTTTCCGACTGGTAAAAAAGTCCGATATTGATGATATAAGGCGACTGTCCCTGCATCGGGCGATCCGGTTCGGCAACCACCTCTCCCACCTTGAAGCGCACATTACTCTTAATCAATGCACCATTCATAACCAGCGAAAAGTGTTTCAGTCCGATAAAATCCAGCTTTTTACGAATATCAAGTTCAATACCCCAACTGTCGGCTCTGTCGGCATTTTCGTAATTGTAACGCAGAGACCCGCCCATGTCTATGAACGTCCATTCAATAGGATTTTTGAAGTATTTGTAAAAAACAGACAAACTCATTGTCTCGCCCTGTTCGGGATAGAACTCATATCTCAAATCCAGATTATCTATTGAAGCCGTTTTCAGGTTTTCGTTGCCGCCTATTTCGCTGAATAAATCAAAATCGAAATAAACCGATGGCGAGATTTCACGCAGTTCGGGACGGTTGAGAGAACGTCCATACGCTGCCCGCAACTGATGTTTTTCAGTGAATCGGTACGTGAAATTAGCTGATGGCAACCAGTGCCGGTCATTAATTTTTTTGCTCGTCTTCAGTATTAAACTTGGCGTATCGGCGCGGTCATAATTAAGTTTTGTATGGTGATTCTCAAAGCGCACGCCGGTATAAATAACCAGTTTCCCGAGTGGAATATCAAATGTTACATAGCCTGCCTCGTGCCAAACGGTAGCAGAATAGGCATTGGATTTGCGCGTAATCTCGTCGATGAACACCTTGTCTGCGCCCAGATAGCGGTCATTGAGCATCTCCTGAAAAGGCAGTTTCAGATAGTTTTGCCGTTCCTCGTAAGTGAGGTTGTCGTAGCGGTAGATGAACTCTCGCGGTGCATAATTCCGCGTGCGATACTCTCCATAAAAGCCTGTTTTCAGAGCGAACTTTGTAAAATTCCGCTTGTAATTCAGAGATGTAGAAACAATATGGTCGTGCAGTTCCTGAAAATAACGACTGATGTTTTCATTGCCCGGCTCCACCGAATGAATATCATCCAAACTGCCTATACCGGTCTGATTGGTAACAATACGCCGGTCGGGTTCATTGTTATTCGCGTACGCATAACCGACGTTCCACGTAAAAGTTCGATTAGAGGTCAAATGGTGTGTTCCGGCGAACTGTCCGCTGTAAGTCAGGCGAGAAGAGTAGAGCATCTCCGTCTCTTTGCGGTAGTACATACTGCTCATGTCCTTGATGCCGGAACGTTCCGTCAACCGGTTACGTCCCAGAATATTCATCAGATTTTTAAATTCAATCCGGTTGGAAGGATTCGGAACAAAAGACCAGTTATGCATAGCGCCCAGCCGGACATCATTTGTGTATTGGTTGTCAAGATAATCATCCAGGACAACCGGTTTGTCCGCTTCGGCTGCGTAGATGCCATATCGGGCATTTTTCATCCCCTCTATACCCTTAAAAGTATTGCTGTAGGTGAACGATGTGATGTTTCCAACGATGGTACGGTTTTTTGTTTCAATGCGTCGGGCAATCATAAAGGACAGACGTTGGTCGGGAACGGGAAAAATCTTTTTTATGTGCCAGTCGTTGTTGAATCCCTGTCGGGTCAGTCGGGTGATTTCGGACGGTTCGGAAATCATATCCAAATGTGTGGGAAACGAGCCGGACAGAGGGCGTTTGTTGAGGTCAAACCCCAGAAAATCGGTATTGCCACCCTGATTCAGTTTGAAATCATCGAAAGGGGTATTAACGTTAATGCCTGTTGTATAGCCAAACTCCAGCCCGTTGGCGTCGGGTACATCTTTGGAAGATATTTGGACAAAACCGCCTGAAAAATCCCCCGGTATCTCCGGAGAAGGCGATTTGTACACCAGCAAATTGTCAATCTGACTGCTTGGAATAAGGTCAAAAGGGAAAGCTCTGCTGTCGGTCTCCGTACTTGGAACAGCCAGTCCGTTAATCCACGCATTATTATAGCGTTGCGAAAGTCCTCTGACAATGATAAACCGGTCGTCGATAATGGTAATTCCGGGAATACGGCGCACAACTTCGGAAGCAATCCTGTCGGGACTTTTGGCTATCTGCACCGCAGAAATACCGCTGGTTACCTGTGGTGCAGCCTTGACAGCCAGAACCATACCATTTTCGGTATGACTGCGCATACGCCCCTTGACAACCACCGCATCAATATTTTTTATATCATTCTCCATTGTAACGGTTACGTCGGTAATGCTCTTTTGCAGATTACATTCAATTTCGACCGTTTTATAGGATAGATAACTGAATATGAGCGTACATCTGTTGTCGTCAACACCGCTGATACTGTAATGTCCGGCTTGGTCGGTTGCAACGCCATGATTTGTTTCCTTAATCAGCACCGTGGCGCCGATGATAGGCTCCAGAGTTGCCGCATCATGCACATAACCCCTTATCTCCTTTGATACCGGGTTTGCAAAGAGTATTGAGAAAGACGAAACGGAGAAGAAAAACAGAATAAAATTACGTATGATTGGTTGCGTTGTCATCTGAAAGCTATAATTAATTGATGGCGCAAAAGTAGAGGGCGGACATTACAGTTCGGTTACAGAAGATTGACAGAAGATTGAAGTTTTTATGACATTTGGTTTACAGAGTTGTCTTAAAAGTAATTAATGCGAATAATGGGCTTTTCGACCCGTTATTCGCATTAATTATTTGTCGCACCTTTCAGGTGCAGGTTTGCGAGGCGACTTTTTCCGCAAACTGCGCTATCGCTTGTATGCGGCTATGAAAATTCTGCCTTGCAGGCAGTGACATTGGCTACGCCGAGGGTTGTTTCGTGTCATCTGTGTTCTATTTTTTATTTTTGACAACTGACAACTGGAAAAGTTAAACTTTATGAAATGTTTTGGCAGAAAAAATAAAAGCGTTACTTTTGCGGTGTCGAAAAGAATAATTTGGGCGCAATGGTTAATTCGGGTTCGATTCCCGAGCGTTTCACGGGGGTAGGTTTAAGGGAGAGCAATCTCCTACTTTCCTCCACCGGTCCCGGCGGGGGGGGGGCGAAAGCACAAATACGCAACATACTGGGGGCTATTTAGTTAGTCCCCTTTTGTTTTTCCCAAAAAGCAATCTCAAAAGTCCGCTTTTGTCAATATAGTAAACATCCGGGATTCTGTCTGTTTGCCCTTTCAAAAATCTGCCGACTTCTCTTACTATTGCACTGTTCAGTAAAACAGATTTGCTTTCATCCGTAAAATAAAAAATAACATTGTCTGCTTTACGGGCATCTCTGATTGCGGCTCTGACCGTTTCTTCGTTGGCGTGGTCAATATATTTTATATCCCATGTTTGATTATCGAATCTAATATCTGCGCTTTTTTTCCATCCTTCCGGCAAAAATTCTACCTGCTTGTCGTTGTATTTGGCTAGCAGTATACCGACAATTATTTCGACTTCACCGCCGCCGCCTGCTTTCGTAAAGTTATGGGCTTTATGGTACACGTTAAAACCGCCGCTATACCTGTCAAAGTATGCTTTTTCCCAGTCGCTGCCGTAGGAATGGTATTTTTCGGCAGCTTTTCTTATTTCCTGTTGTGATATTGCGTCTGTCGGATTCACTTTGATGTTTTTATTTGAAGCCGTGCAAAGATAATACTTTTAGTTATCAGTTTTCAGTTGTCAGAAAAAAAGTAATTTAGCCACAGATTACACGGAACTACACGGAAGAGGCCAAACTCCAAACTCTAAACTCTAAACTCTAAACTCTACAAAAATATTATTCACTATTCGTTATTCACTATTCACTATTTTTATAACGCCTCAAAAAAAGAATGAACCGTTTTTTTCAATCGGATTAAAAAACAGTTGCCTGTGTCAAATCAAAGTTTTAACTTTGTCATCTGTAAATATGGGAAATTTTGAAGACGTATTTCAGATAAAATGACTTGTTTTTTGCGTTATTTTTGTATGGACAGCAATTTTATTTCCGTATGTGTTTTCGTGAAATTTGTTGATTTTACGGCTATTTTTGCATGGTGCAGAGATGTTTTTCAAAAAAAATACAGAAAAACAGTGTGCTTTTGTATTATGTAGTAAAAAATAATGTAACTTTGTCCCCTGATTTTTCATTTGGCTTTGATGGGACTTGAGCTATTGAGAAATAAAACGTACTGCCAGCAGTACATTTTTGGGAAGTCCTCTTAGTATTAACAAAAAATCTCATATCATTGGTTTTAATTTAAAAGTTGTTTTATGAAAAAACTTATCTCACTATTAGCCTTGACCTTTATGTGTTCAGGCTTGGTTTATGGACAGGAGAGAGCAATTTCGGGTACGGTCGTAGATACACAGGGCGACCCCGTGGTTGGTGTCTCGGTCATTGTAGTCGGTTCCGACGTGGGAACGATTTCCGATGCAAAGGGTGAATTTTCCATTTCTGTGCCATCGGAATCCTCTATGCTGGAATTTTCTTTTATTACTATGAAAGAGGTAACGCTTCCTGCAAAGAACGGTATGCGTGTAACTATGGAGCTAAAAGCCAAAGAGTTAGATGCAGTTTTTACTGTAGGTTATTCTTCTACGACCAAGACGTCGTATGTAGGGTCGGCAGCTGTGGTTACATCGGAAACTATTGAAAAGAAAAATCCATCAGATGTTACAAAGTCATTGGCAGGAGAGTTTGCCGGTGTGCGTGTTATCACTACGAGTGGACAGCCGGGTACATCCGCAACCATTCGTATTCGTGGTATTGGCTCCGTAAACTCCTCAAATGCACCTCTTTATGTGGTTGATGGTGTGCCATATTTTGGAGATGATCTTTCTGCAATTGATCCGGGTGATGTAGCTTCCACTACTGTTTTAAAAGACGCTACGGCAACTGCTCTCTACGGGTCGCGCGGCGCTAATGGCGTAATTCTTATTACAACCAAAAAAGGAACTGCCGGAGCAGAAGGCAAAATTGATGTGGACGTAAAATACGGTCTCAATGCACGCCTGGTTCCTCTTCACGAAGCTGTTACCTCGCCGGAACGTTATACTGAATTAGGCTGGCAGGGTATGTACACAAGAAATCTGCTTACGTTGGGGCATCAGGGAGCTGTTGATTACGCGAATGGTAATTTATTTAGTAATAAAGGTGTTAATCCTTACTATAATTTGTGGGATGTTCCGGGTAATGCGCTAATAGATGGTGAAACCGGAAAGTTTTACCCTGATGTTGCGCGTAGATATACGCCTGAAAGTTGGACGGATCATATCTTCCATACAGGACAAAAAATGGAAGCCACACTTAAAATGCATGGCGGATCGGATAAAACCACCTATTATGCTTCGTTCGGTTACCTGAAAGATGAAGGATATTATATTCAATCGGATTTTAACCGTCTGACAGCACGTTCAAATATTGATTTTCAACCCAAAAAGTGGCTGAAAGGAAATGTCAATCTGTCTTATGCCTATTCGGAAATGAATAATCCCGGACAAACGGAATCTATGAATAATGGATTTCAGTATGTTAATGGTATGCCGCCGATTTTTCCTGTTTTTCAACACGACCCCGTAACAGGCGAGGTTGTTAAGGACGCAGTTCTCGGAGGCAATGCCTACGATTATGGTATGTATGAAAATTTTGGGCGTCCATTTGGACCTGGCATCAATCCTGCCGGCGCATTACAACTTGACCGACAGATTTCACGGGCGCATGACCTCTCTGTTACGACACGTATGGAAGTTGAATTTGCAAAAAATCTGACTTTGGCAGTAAATGTTGCATATCAGTTCTATGGAGGAGGACGTTCAGACATGGACAATCTGTATTACGGAGATGCTGCAGGAATAGGGCGTGTTATTAAAATATCGGGAACATTGGATATGCTCACTGCTAACCAAATATTGAATTATAAAAAAACATTTGGTGACGTGCACAATTTCGATGCCTTTATAGCTCATGAAACAGGTTCAAGCAATTATTCTTATCAGTATGGATCGAAATCAGAGTTGGTAACATCCACTTTGGAGTGGTCAAGAGCCGCTCTGAATAACCGTATGGAAAGCTACACCCAACGTCGCACGATGGAAAGCTATTTCGGACAAGCTCGATACAACTATAATGAGCGTTATTTTTTCCATGGAACTGTACGTGCTGACGGCAGTTCCCGTTTTGCATCGGGACACCGCTGGGGAACGTTCGGGTCGGCAGGTGTAGCGTGGTTGCTAAGTAGCGAAGGGTTTATGTCAGATACAAAATCATGGTTAAAAGTCCTGAAGGTGAAAGCCAGTCTGGGGACAACCGGTAATTCGGAAATCGGAGACGACCGTTATCACGACCTCTATTCGTTGACAGTGGTTGACGGTCTGCCGGCGCTCTATTGGGCGTCTTTTGGAAATCCTGATATAACATGGGAAAAATCGACGCTTCTCAATACCGGTATTGAGTTTGAATTGTCTAAATATCTGACTGGAGAGATAGAATATTTCTACAAATATACGCATGACATGCTTTTCCAACGTTATGTAGCTCCGTCACAAGGTTTTCAAGCGTATTACGAAAACGGTGGCGCCATGACGAACCAAGGTGTTGAAGTGCAGTTAAAAGCGCATGCCATAGATACTCGCTCGGTGAAGTTGGACATTCATCTGAATGGTGGTCATTACTCAAATCGCATTGTAAAGATGCCAATGGAGACCGAAACAAAAGAGATGATCAGAAATGGCAGCATGGTGCTGAATCATTCGCTTTGGGATTGGAGTCTGCGAGAATTTTTAGGCGTTAATCCTCAAAATGGTATGTCTCAATATAAGGCGTATTATACCGAGTCCAGAATTAAAGATAATCCTCAGACAGGGAGAAAGGACACAACATTCATCACTGACGTTTATTTGTTCCAGCAAGAAAATCCGAATGAAGAAATTAAAACAACTGTAACGGAAGATTATGCGAGCGCAGGGTTGAACTATACAGGAAAATCAGCTAACCCGACTATCTACGGTGGATTTGGGATTGATCTTTCGCTATACGGAATCGACTTTTCTGCGTCATTCTCCTACCAGCTTGGCGGTTATGGTTACGACAACAATTATGCTGGAATGATGCACTCAGATGTTTTTGGAACTTATAGCTGGCACCAAGATATAGAGCGTGCATGGAAAAAACCGGGGGACGTTACCGATGTGCCGCGTTTGTCAAACGGGCTTGATCAAAATGCTAATTCCGCCTCTACACGGTTTTTAACCTCCAACAGTTTTTTACAGTTGGCGAATGTGCGTTTGGGATACAGTTTGCCTAAAAAATGGATTGAAAAGGTGAAGCTCAACAATTTTAATGTGTGGGTTTCAGGCGACAATCTGTTTTCTCTCACCGCACGCAAAGGTTTTGCACCGTTCGCAGCCTTTGACGGATCAAACGATCGCAGTCAATATGTACCGCTGAGTACGATTATGTGTGGTATTAAATTTCAATTCTAATCCATAAAACTATAAAAACATGAAACTTACTAAATTTTTTACAGCAGCATGCATTGTGCTTGCTTTGATGACAGGATGCTCTGACAGTTTTCTGGATACCGAGCTAACCGGCTCAACACTTTCTGAGAACCAGTATCAAACACTTCCGGAAGCTCTGGATGCCCACGTAAGAGGGTTATACGGAAAAATGACTATGGTGTCAGACCATGACCTATTCGGACAAAAGTCTATTGATATTAAATCGGATATGATCTGTGGTGATATCGCTCTGACAGCTATTAATTATGGCTGGTTTGGTTCAACGGCATCGCTGAATGGAACTAATTCTGGCGGAACTGATAATAATTATATTTGGAACTATTATTATCAGATTATCAAGAATTGCAATCAATTGCTCAAAACAGCTCTGCTTGCCAACGTGGATGCACCTGTCACTCACAATGACAGTCTGATAGCAACGTATGCAGGACAAGCTTTTGCCATGAGAGGCTATTCCTACTTTATACTTGGTACGCTCTACATGCCCCAATATTTAGAGGAAACTGCATTAGCAACAGCAGATTTGCCATGTGTGCCTATCTATACGGAGACTTCCGTAGGCGCTCAGCCTCAATCATCATTTAGGGATGTTTATGCGCAGGCTGAAAACGATTTGGTGCGGGCGCAAAGCTACTTGGCAACGTTCAAAAGATCATCGAAGACATACATCGATCTCAATGTGGCAAAGGCTATGCTGGCGTATGTCTATCTGCAACGCGGCTCAAAGGCTTCGACTCCAAATGACTATGATTTGGCTATAGAATTAGTTGATAGCATTGTTGCCAATAGTGAATGTGAGATTTTACCTCTCGCCCAAGTAACTGAAAATGGCTTTAACAGTATTAAAAGTGAAAACTGGATGTGGGCACGGGATATTACCACTGAAATGGCAACAGGTATGGCTTCTTTCTTTGGTCAAATGGACGTTCACACCTACGGTTATGCGTTCGCAGGAGACATCAAGGCTATTGACGAAACTCTCTACGGGCAAATCCCTGCTACAGACGAACGCAAGAAGTGGTTTGACACCGGGAGAAGTCTCTGTCCGGATAAGAAATTCTTTGACCCAAAGAGAGGTGTAAAAGCTGCAGATGTCGATCGCCAATGGCTGAATGATATTGTATTTTTGCGTATTGAAGAGGCTTATCTGATTGCTGCGGAGGCTGCATGGAGGAACGGAGATGAAACAACTGCCCGCAAATGGTTAGAACCACTGCTTGAGCAACGTGACCCGACTGTAGCTGCTAATGTTGGCACTGTGGATCTCAGAAGCCAGTTGGAATTTAACTGGCGCGTAGAGTTGTGGGGTGAAGGACGCGGATTGACTACATGGCGTCGCTTTGGCGGAACGAGAACACGTGGCTCAAACCATTTCTACTTCTCCGGCGAGTCTATTACCGAAATCGATCCAAGGGTGGTGTTTGTAATACCTTCTGGGGAATATACCTATAATCCCTACATAAACCAATGATTTTGATGTATTCAATTTATTAACTGAATTTATAAATAAACTACTAATTAAAAAATGAAATGATTATGAAAAAAGTAATGTTTTTTTTCGCAGCAATCTTATTGTTTGCTGCATGTGGACCGGAACCGGATAATGGTGAAGAAGCTAAAGGAATGACCTTGAGAGATACGTCAATAACACTTGGTGTTGGTGAAACGTTCAGACTGGTACCAGTGTTTGATCCTGCTGATGCAAAACCGACTCTTACGTGGGAATCCAACAACACAGCAGCCGTTACGGTTTCCGGTGTTGGTATCGTAACCGGCGTTGCGGAAGGAACGGCAACTATCAAAGTTACCACAGCCAACGGTCTTGAGGCAACTTGTCAAGTGGAGGTGCGTGGTTATTATAACAACATCAACATTGAAGGTTGGGAACTTTTTAATCTTGTGCCAACAGGCACTGTAACAGCAAAGGGCGATTCTATAGGAGTGTACACTATTTCGATTATGTGTAATGGCTTTTTCGTAAACAGCAGCTATCAACTTGACGGTCCGGAAAGTGGTCCCATTTTCTATATTGATATTATGGGAACATTCTGGGATGCAGGGGCCACACAACCATCGTACCGTGTATTAAATGCACCTGGTGAAGTTTATACACCGGCTTTGCCGATGACTGAGTTGAAAACATTTGAACAAGGATGGTTTAGTATTGATTCGCTAGAACGTTACATTCAGGAGTATAATCAATATGGAGAGTCAAAAATAAAATTTAGAGGTGGCGCAGCATTGGATTCTGTTTTCACAGATGAAGATGGACAATATGTTATTTATTGGGATGGCTATGTTGAGAAAACTTCTTTTGGTCTTGATTTAGTAGATGATAAATTTGTGTTTTCATCTTACGATTTGACAGCTTCTGTTATGGAGTATACAGAAGATAATACTGCAATTTATTTTGATGAATACCATTACAGAAGTTCAGGTGCAAGTGGTATCTCTGCAAAATCTCCTGTGCTTACGCTGGATTCCAAAGTAATAGATCGAATGAAAAAAATCAGAGAAGCCAATCCGTGGTTGGTAGAACACCATGCAAAAAGAGATTACACCAAACTTATAAAAAAATAAAGTATTGTTTTTTTGCGTATTTTAAAAGCGCTCCCGCATCAGCTGGGGCGCTTTTTTTGTACGGCTGTTTTTAGAGTTTAGAGTGTAGTTTTTTGCCCGTTAGGGCGTTATGTGAAGTGCAACTTATGGACATCGCAATACGCTGAACATCAACCCGTATTGGTTGAATTATCATTTAGTTCAACCCTACGGGTTGAGGTTGTTTGTGTTTCGCTGTTAACCGTAAGTTGCACTTACGGTTATTCACATTTTGTCCTTGCGGACAACTGCGATACAGCCTTGCAAGCGCGACACACCAACCACTGCCTGACAAGGCAGGACTTTTTATCACTTGTCGCACCTTTCAGGTGCAGGTTTGTGAGGCGGCTTTTTCCGCAAACTGCGCTATCGCTTGTATGCGGTTCAAGTCCTGCCTTGCAGGCAGTCTGGGAAGCCGTTTTTTTGCCCGTTAGGGCATAAATATCAATAGAAACAAACGTTTTTATCTGCCCGAATTGTCCGTAGGACATTAACAGTATATGTCCTGACGGACAAAAACACCTACTCCCACAGATTACAAATCTGCGGGAGCAGGAGAAAGCTAATATTCAAAAAGATGAATTTCTAATCAAACGCCATATTGCTTATCAAATAGCGGATTTCCGAATCGTCAATATTTTCCGTTTCCGATTTATCATATATGGCGATAAGATTTACCGCAAGTACATTTTCGTTTGTTTCGTCAGTAATGCCTATGACGAGGGGTTCGTCGGAATGATAGGATATAACCCTCGCACCACCGCTTTTGCCCTTGCCCTTGCTCTTTATCGCAAGTCGAATTTTATAAACACCGTGAGTGATTTCCGTTCCAAAATGCGGATTTTCTTCCAATATCCCATTCAACTGTTTTAACTCCGACTGCAACGAAGGGTATTTTTTCAGCAAGGATTTCGCCTGCCGCTTAAACGACCTCGTAACTCTAATGGTTGCACTCATCAAGAAAATCGGATAAGGTTTGAAGTTCCAAAGCGTTTTGCTTTGCCGATAAAATTTCCGTTATACCCTCCTGAATACCGAGCAGGACAGATAATTTGTTCTGCAATTTTATGTATCGGGCGTTCATCGTTTGCCAATGTCTGTAAGGCACAACGGCGGAAATTTTCTTTCCTTCGTAGTCTGTAATAAATTGTATGGCATCCATAACTTTTATTTTTTATAAATTATTCGTCAACACAAAGGTACTTCTTTTTTAGTTATCAGTTATCAGTTTTCAGTGTAGTTTTGCCCGTTAGGGCATAAATATCAAAGGAAAAACAGAACACAGATGACACAGATTTAACAGATAAACGTCAGATTTCTATCTGTGAAAATCGTGTCTAATCTGCGGTATCTGTGTTCAAAAAAGCCGTAAACGGCTAATAGCTACACTCTGACAACTGGACAGCTTTTGAGACAGCCCACTAATCGTTAGCATGTCGATGACGCTCTTTACGCGCCAACCGTTCAGGCTCAAGAGCCAGTCTGTCTCCTTTCAAAAGCGACGCTACGCCACCTTCTTCCGTGTGAGAATTGGTGCAGTCGGGACAATGACACTCCTCGCGATAACCGATAGGCTCCGTATAGGTGGTGATGACGCCTTCAAAATTGCGCAACACGACTCTACTCGGACTTTGAGAAATGATATAAGTCGGCATCACGGGCGTTTTTCCCCCTCCCCCCGGCGCATCCACCACAAAGGTAGGCACCGCATAACCGGAAGTATGTCCGCGCAGATTCTCAATAATCTCAATTCCTTTGGATACAGGCGTACGAAAATGCTCCAGTCCCATTGATAGGTCGCACTGATAGATGTAGTAAGGACGTACCCGCATTTTCACCAAATCGTGAACAAGGTGTTTCATAACGTGAACGCAATCGTTCACGCCGCGCAGAAGTACCGACTGATTTCCCAGCGGTATCCCCGCATCAGCCATTTTGGCGCATGCAGCTATCGATTCCGCTGTAATCTCCTGTGAATGATTGAAATGGGTATTAAGCCATATTGGGTGGTATTTTCTGAGCATATTCACCAAACTGTCGGTAATGCGCTGAGGACAGACCACCGGCACACGCGAGCCGATACGAATGATTTCCACGTGCGGAATGGCTCGTAAACGTTTGATAATCGCCTCTAAATGCTCGTCGCTCACCATCAGGGCGTCTCCACCTGAGAGCAGTACGTCGCGTACCTGCGGCGTCCGTGCGATGTAATCAATTGCCTGATCGATAGCGTTGTTGTTGATAGCGGCATCACGCTGTCCGGCAAAGCGCCGGCGCGTGCAATGACGGCAGTACATCGAGCACATGTCGGTGATGAGCAACAAAACGCGGTCGGGATAGCGGTGTGTCAGACCGGGCGCCGGAGAATCCTCGTCCTCGTGCAGCGGGTCAAGCAGGTCAGCCGCCGAATGGCGCGTTTCCAAACCTGTCGGGATAGCCTGTTTGCGTACCGGACAATGAGGATTATCCAGGTCAATGAGGCATAGATAGTAGGGCGTAATCGCCATACGCAACGTCTCAAGCGATTTTGAAACACCCTCTTCCTCCTCTTTGGTCAGGGGAATGTATTTCTTTAACTCATCCAATGTTTCAATGCGGTTACGCACCTGCCATTTCCAGTCGTTCCACTGTTCATCGGTTACATTTGGAAATAATATTTTTCTGTTTGTGTCTTTCATAATTCATTCTTCAGGTTATGGGAACTTCTAAAAATTGCTTTTTCTGCGTTACGCTCTTTCGGTAAAATGCTCATTTACGTTAGTAAACTCCGCTTTTACCTCAATCGCAAGCCTTGAAAAATCTAATTTTTAGACGCCCCCTTACATACGGTTTTTTCAATCATTCGCGCATTTCTTTCGATTTACGAACAATCATTAAGGGTCAATTCGACATATCTGCGTGCAGCTCATTGTGTTATCCGGTTTCAGAGCAGGCTGTGGCAGTGTCTCCACAGGAGACACTGCCATATATGTGCCATATTTACAGCCTTTTCTCATGAAAATCAGGCATAGAGTTCGGTGAAAATCTTGCGTAATTCCGCATTTTCGCGCAATTCCTGCAGCGTTATCTCGGCGTGACCTTTGGTATAGCCGTTACCGACAATCATCGTTACATCGCTGCCAACACCCTCAGCGCCAAGCGCTGCTTTGGTAAAGCTCGTTGCCATTGAGAAGAAATAAACCAATCCCGTATCTTTTGTACACAGGATAGAGGTCATTTCGGTGTCGGTGATATTCACATTATTAATTGTGATATCGCAAAGTTGACCGTTGGTGATGCGTTCAATTTCTTCCAGCACAGACACGGGTTGAGTAGCGTCGGCGGCAAAGACATAATCGCAGAAATTGAGTTGCTTCAAACGTTCGGTTGACTTTTGGCTATGACACAGCCCGATAACTTTTCCGGTAACGCCTGCGCGTTTCTTTGCTTCGTAACAGCACAACATACCCGATTTTCCGCCGGCGCCAATAATCAGTACCGTGTCGCCGGGTTTCACCAGTTTGGCTGTTTGCGCGGGTGCGCCTGCCACGTCCAATGCCGAAAGAGCCAGTTTTTCAGGCAAATCACTTGGGATTTTTGCATAAATGCCACTCTCAAACAGGATGGCTTTACCGTCAATGTCAACCTGATCAACATCTGCGCGAATCTCCTTAATTTTGTCAATACGCAGTGGCGTAAGCGATAACGAAACCAATGTGGCAATCTTATCGCCCACTTTCAGGTCAATTTTATCTTTCAAAGCATCGCCGATTTTTTCAACCGTTCCAAGTAACATCCCGCCCGAGCCGGTTACGGGATTACGATGTTTGCCCTGTTTTGCCACAATATCAAGCATAATTTCGGCAATCTTTTTCTTGTCGCCGCCCGCCTGTTCTTCAATCTGCGTGAACGATGCGCTGTCAATGTTAAGCGTTTGCACGTCAATCAGAATCTCATTGTCGTAAATCTCGTCCATATTATTGTCGAGTTTGTTAGCAGGTTGCGGCAATACCCCTTTGGGTTCAATCACGCGATGCGTGCCGTACTTGTTTCCTTTTTTTTGCATAATAAAAATGGTAGTAAAATAATTAGGTAAATAATATTGGTAATAAAATAAACATATCTGCTTTATCGTCTCCGTAGAGAAGAAGCCTAATAACAGGGCATAGCTTCCATACGTACCAGAGTGATGTCTTTGCTCAAAAAACTCTGCTGTACCGGCTCAGGCTTGGCGTAGTCGGTGGACAGATATTTTTTGTTATCATCGGCAAAAACGGTAACGACGGAGTAATCTTTGCCAAACTTGTTTTGCAGTGCGACAGCTCCGAGGAAGTTTGCTCCCGAAGATATTCCCACACCCAGACCAAACGATTCGGCAAGGCGCTGCGCCATAACAATGGCATCTCCATCATCCACGCCGACAATCTCGTCAAGCTGATCTATTTTAACAATGGATGGAATAAATTCATCGGAAATACCCTGTATGCGGTGTTTGCCGACCTTATGCCCCACCGACAGTGTAGGTGAGCTAAGCGGCTCCAGCGGATGTACCTTGATATGAGGATAGGTCTCCCGTAGAAAAGAGCCTGCCCCCATCACTGTGCCTCCAGTCCCCACTCCGGCAACAAAGGCATCGGGTATGACGTTGAATGCATTCATTTGACTGAAAATCTCCGGTCCCGTAGAAAAGAAGTGAGCCTTGCAGTTTTTGTCATTATCAAACTGTCTGGGCAGGAAGACATTGTCGGGATCGTTTGCCTTGACTGCGTCAGACATGGCAATACTTCCCAAAAATCCGCCCTCCTCTTTCGATACCAATCGCACGACTGCACCGAAACTTCTCATAATATTAATGCGTTCAATACTCATCCAGTCTGGCATAAATATGGTTACCTCGTGTCCCAGAAAACGACCGATAGCAACCACCGAGATGCCTGTATTGCCACTTGTTGCTTCCGCTATTTTCATACCCGGTCGCAATGTGCCCGACTGAATGGCATCTCTAAAGATAAAAAACGCCATTCTGTCTTTTATACTGCCTGTAAAATTGCGATATTCAGCCTTTGCAAAAATCGTTCGCTCTTCGCCTTTGTAGGTATAGCGAATTTTCAACATTGGCGTGTTGCCAATCAAACACTGAATGTCTGATAATTGGCGCTGATACATGTTTTTCATAAAAAATACAATGTGGTTATTAATTTGGTTTTTGTTAATAAATAACCGATTAGGTCGGTCAATCCAAAGGTTTTTAATGAGTTGTCCGAAAATAAAGTACGTGCTTTATTTTAGAACAGCTCTCAAGCCCAGAATTTGGCGGGCTTCGGCAGGAGTGGCAATCTCTCTGCCAAATTCTTTTGCCAGACGAACAACTTTTTCAACAAGTTCGCCATTTGATTTTGCAAGCACACCCTTCGACAGATAAACGTTGTCTTCAAAACCTACTCGTACATGTCCGCCGTCAATGATGGCAAGCGCCGCCAGCGGAAACTCATACCGTCCAACTCCTGCCACCGTATAGGTTGCCTCAGGAGGAATACTGCCACGCATAAAGACAAAATCGCGCAACGTGCCGTCGATGCCGCCGTTGACGCCCATCACAAAATCGAAATGCATGGGGTCGTTGATGAACCCCTTTTTACGCAGACGCAACGCCATATCAATCATACTCTTGTCGAAGACTTCAAGTTCGGGCTTTATGCCGCGCTCAATCATCCTTTTACCAAAATATTTAATGGTATTCTCGGTATTTTCAAACACTTCATCGCCGCCAAAGTTAAGTGTTCCGCAGTCGAGGGTTGCCATTTCGGGGTTGAGTTCAGTGGGTTGCAAACGTTCATCGTTGGTCATTCCCACAGCCCCGCCTGTAGATGGCTGAATGATGACGTCAGGAATCACCGCCTTAATAGCATCTATGCACTCCTTGAAACGCGCTTTGTCCTGTGTGGGCGTACCATCATCGTAACGCACGTGCAAATGAATGATGCTTGCGCCGGCATCATACGCCGATTTGGCTTCGCGGACAATCTCCGAAACCGTATAAGGTACGGCTGGATTATGCTCTTTCAACACCTCCGCGCCACAAATGGCAGCGGTAATAATTAATTTTTCCATAACAATTATTTTTTGATTCTCTGACACTGTTTGGGAACAACACATGTGCCGCTCGCCCTGCAAACAACAACCGGTTCTGTTAGGACATCCGCAGCGGAAGCCGAAATATCGGGACGGGGCATAATCACTTTGCGGGCTTCAAAAACCATCTTGCGCGACGAATTGCCTGTGTTTACAATCTCGCCCGTTGCCTCAATATAATCGCCGGCATAAACGGGCGACAGAAACTCGACATTGTCGTAAGCACAGAAAAGACCTTCGTCGCCGTCGTTGATGATAAGCAATTCGGTGGCGACATCGCCGAAAAGCTGGAGCATCTTCGCTCCATCAACCAGATTACCGCCGTAATGTGCGTCATGAGAACTCATGCGCAAACGAATTAATGATTTCTTCATAGATTTGGGAAGTATATGATTTGTATTATTTATTCTGCAATAAAATCTACCAGAATGGCAGGTGTATGCACCTGTTCGGGAGCAATAGCGCCCACCGGAAGAAGTTCGTCAATTTCGGCAATAACCAAATCGGCTGCCATTGCCATAAGCGGATTAAAATTTTGGGCGGTGCCGAGATATACGAGATTACCTGTGGCATCGCCCTTGCCGGCGCCTATCAATGCTATGTCTGCGCGTAATGGTTTCTCGAGAAGATAGTCGCGTCCGTCAACATGAATTGTCTGTTTGCCTTCTGCGACCAGTGTTCCCGTACCTGTCGGCGTAAGCACACCGCCCAGACCGCAACCGCCACAACGGATACGCTCTGCCAAAGTCCCCTGAGGTACAAATTCCACCGTAAGCGTACCGGCGTGCATCTGATCCTGACTTGGTTTATTTGTTCCGAGATAGGAGGTGATAACTTTTTTGACTTTTCCTTCTGCAAAAAGCCTTCCGACACCTTTGTCTGCAAAGGCGGTGTCGTTACAGATGACGGTAAAATCTTTCTTGTCGCTCTCTGCCAAAGCATTTAGAAGTGTAAGGGCAGAACCGTTTGCCAGAAAGCCGCCGACCATAAGGGTCATGCCGCTCTGAATTTTTTCCAAAGCCTGTGCTATGGTAATCTGTTTGTGTTTCATTGTATGGATTTTAAGCGTGTTGTATCAAGTGTGCAAATGTACAATTTTTACGGGACAACAGCAATACCTTCTTTCGGTGATTAAAGTCAACGCATTTAATTTGAATACGAACACAAAAAAGCCCCTCACGGGGCTTTGCTGTTTGTCTGAACTCATATCCGATGGCTACTGATATGTAAATTCTTTTTCCAGAAACAGAGTTTGCGTAGCATCATCTGCACTTCTTACTTCAACATCCACTGTTTGTCCTTGTGTTCCTGGCGGAACTTGGCAGGTAATAATTCTGGG
>JAISXJ010000087.1 GCA_031270565.1 Prevotellaceae bacterium | reverse complement strand
CGCAACAAATGGCGAAACGAAGACCATTTTTATAAAACTACTGCTTTTCTTTTCGACAGCATCGGTTCGATTATTTCCCCGAAAAAAATCACAAATACGCTCAAAACAGAAAACGGTATTTCGCTCTCGCACAATACAGTAGGAAATTACATGGATGCCTTGACCGAATCGTATCTGTTCTATGAAGTCAAACGTTTCGATTTGCGAGGCAAAGGCTTGTTGGCAACTCAACAAAAATTTTATACCGTCGATTTGGGTTTGTAAAAATATTTTCTCGGCGACAAAATCAATCTTGTTTTGGGGCATAATTTAGAAAATATCGTGTTTTTGGAACTTCTGCGGCGAGGTTGCCGCGTCAATATCGGCAAGGCAGACACGACTGAAATTGATTTTGTAGTCCGCAATCCGCAGGGCGACCGCGAATATATTCAAGTTGCTTGGACAACAAAAGAACAATCTACTTTTGAGCGCGAAATCCGCCCGTTTGAACGGATAAAAGACTTT
This sequence comes from Prevotellaceae bacterium, assembly GCA_031270565.1. Taxonomy (GTDB): domain Bacteria; phylum Bacteroidota; class Bacteroidia; order Bacteroidales; family Paludibacteraceae; genus F0058. The sequence continues at coordinate 6,726 of JAISXJ010000087.1, read as the reverse complement.
AATAAACGTATTCTGATAACTTCTGACGTAGAGCCGACTACTTTTTACAACGGCATGCAAAAAATTAATATAATTGATTGGTTGTTATCTATATGACAAAAATATCCAACTCTGTTTTTGCGAGCGGGTTTGAAAGTATCCCTGCGATGTACTCCAAACCACATTTTATAATGCTTTTTGGCAGGCACATATACAAATACCCCTTACCCTTAATACAGTTCAATGCAAAAGTTTTAAGAAAGTAAGGGGGGATATGCTGGTTTTACCCTGAAAAAGTTTGTTTTTTGATTATTTTCAGCACCTTTGGACTTGATTTTAGATAGTCAACAACTTTGAGGTAGTCTTTATAATATGAGTTCAATATTTCAAGGGTGCAGGGTACAAATATTGTCAAACATATCTCTGTAATCACATTGATTTACGGGGATATGTTTTTGTATTTGTAGGGTATTTAATGGTAATGCAACATCAGTCATATTCACATAATGGCTAAATCTTTTCAGGCGATTAATCAGTAATCAGTAAAAAAGCATTACTTTTGCCGCCGTATTTCAGCCAAAAATAGAGACGCTGAAATTATCTACATACTTGGGGGTGCCCTACCTATCGGGCTGAGATCATACCCTTTGAACCTGCGCAGGTAATGCTGCGAAGGGAAAAAGAAGACCATCTAACCTGTTTCCCTGATGTATGTGGCATTTAAGTTTAACAACCGGCAATTGTTAGGGTTGCCAAAAACATTAAAAGCTATATGCAAAAAAAACAAATTCTTTTCTTAATGCTTGCTGCCACATCGTGTCATTTGGCGGCAGAAAATGCGCCTGTCGATTCCGTTTTGCCTGCGAATCGACTTGAAGAGGTGATTGTATCCGCCACCAGAGCAGGCATCGGTAACGGATTAACCTCCGAAAATATCTCGTCAGAACAGATGCAGAACGCCAACAACGGCGTCAATCTGCCGTTTCTGCTCTCAATGACGCCATCGCTGGTGGCAACCTCCGACGATGGTTTGGGGATTGGTTACACCTATTTTCGTATTCGCGGCACCGACCACACCCGCATCAACACAACGGTGAATGGCGTGCCGTTGAATGACGCAGAATCGCAAACCGTCTTCTGGGTAAATCTGACGGATATGGCGGCTTCGACGGCGGATGTTCTGGTGGAACGCGGTGTTGGCACATCCACGAATGGCGCGGCTGCCTTTGGCGCATCGGTGAATATGCTTACCGGTATGGTTGTTGCGACGCCTTACGCAGAAATTACCTTTAACGGCGGCATGTACGGCACATTTCGTGAAATGGCGAAAATCGGCACGGGCTTGTTAAATAATGGCTTCGCTTTTGATGCGCGTTTCTCAAAGGTAAATTCCAGCGGCTATCTGGAACGCGCAAAGTCCGATTTATATTCTTACAGCGCCTCAGGCGGTTATTATGGCGCCAATACGATGGTAAAGTTGTTGATTTTTGGCGGAAAAGAAAAAACTTATATGGCGTGGGATGGTGTCGACAGCATCACTATGGCAACCAATCGCCGGTACAATCCCGCAGGACGCTATTTGGATGACAACGGAAACGAAGCTTTTTACAAAAATCAGACGGACAACTATCAACAGCAGCATACACAGTTGCTCCTGTCGCACATCTTTTCTTCGGCATGGAATATGACTGCAACGGCACATTATACGCGCGGAAACGGCTATTATGAACAGTATAAAGCCGACGCCAAGTTTGCCGATTACGCCTTGCTGAACTATACGAATGATGCTATGGCTACGGTGAAAAGGTCGGATTTGGTGCGCCAAAAGCATCTTGACAATCATTTTTTCGGTGGAACAGTCTCTGCCAATCATACCACCAACAACCTTTTACTCTCGATGGGAGGCGCTGTCAATCGCTATCTTGGCGCACATTTCGGGCGGGCGCTTTGGCTGCGAAACTATCCGTTGCCGGTGGACAATGAACACGAATATTACCGTAGCGATGCCCGAAAAAGTGATGCGACCGTTTATACAAAACTCAACTGGAACATCACCCCGCACTGGATGCTTTACGGCGATGCTCAGTACCGTTACATTGACTACAGGATTGACGGCATCAATGACGAGGATTTGCTGCCATTCTCGTTGCACAAGTCCTTTCATTTTTTCAATCCGAAGGCGGGTATTACCTACCAAAAGAACGGGCATACGGTCTATGCCAAATTTGCCGTAGCCAACCGCGAACCGAGCCGGTCGAATTATACCGAATCGGGCAGCAATAATCATCCCCTGCCGGAGCAACTCTACGATTATGAGGCGGGATATATGTTTCGACACAGCCGCTGGAGTGCAGCCGTAAACCTCTATTTTATGGATTATAAAAACCAGTTAGTTCTTACGGGACAATACAGCGACGTGGGGGCGTACCTGACCAAAAATGTCAAAGACAGTTACCGGACGGGCATAGAACTGATTGCCGGCGTGCAGATTGCCAAATGGCTGCGCTGGGATGGAAATGTAACCTTCAGCCGCAACAAAATTATCAATTTCACCGACTGGGTGGACGACTGGTATGCCGACTGGGACGACCCGCAAGTGGCAGCGCACGACGGACAGGTAGAGGTCAATTATGGTCTGACGGACATCGCCTTCTCGCCAAACATTACCGCAGGCAGTTTGTTTTCATTCAATATTAAACAGTTCAATGCGGCGTTACAAACCAATGTTGTCGGCAGGCAGTATCTCGACAACACTATGAGCGCCCGGGCGATGCTCAAGGCATATTGTATCAATAATTTGACTGCCTCATACACTGTTCCGCTCAAAAAGGGTGTTAAGGAACTTGTTCTGAAGGCGCAGATAAACAATTTATTCGATACAAAATACATATCGAATGGCGGGACGTACAGTTATTTTGAGGGTGCGGATGCTTCCGGCGTATTCTCCAAAAAGAATCAAAAGCAGATGCCATGGTATTATCCGCAGGCGGGAATAAATGCCCACGCAGGTTTTACAGTGGTATTTTAATAACAGCGGACGGCTTTAACGTGCGGTGCGTGAAAAACTAAAAGCCTCCAGCGATGGGGGCTTTTTTAAGAAGGATAACCCTAAAAGATAGCGCTATTCAGGTACATCCAGACGGCGTAGCGTACAAATTTGCCAAACAGCATCGACACAGCAACAATCCACAGCCGACACCGAAACAGCCCCGCCGCTACAGCGATGGCATCGCCTACCCACGGCAGAAAAGAGAAAAATGCCAGCCAGTTGCCGTAGCGACCTACCAGATGCATAAAACGGTCTATCTTCGACTTCGGAATACGCAGCCATTTCTCTATCCACGTTATTTTGCCCAGCCATCCTATCCAGTAACACGTCAGTCCGCCCAGCCAGTTCCCCACTGTGGCTACGGCAAGACAAATCCACGGATTTGACCCGTTATAAACAAGCGTGGAAAATACAACCTCCGAACAGAATGGCAAAATTGTTGCCGCCAGAAAAGAAGCAACAAACAACCCTATATATCCCCATGTAATAAAGGTAATCATTGGAGGGTTGTCAGGTGAAATATAAATGTCAAGAACTCGGCAACCAGAAACAGGATAAAGCCTATTGTAGCCGCACGGGGGCGACATTCCGCAAAGAAGAGCGCCAAAAAGCTACTGAGAAAAAGCCATATCATCAAATCACCGTGCGGAAAAAGTATTCCTCCGATACGTAACAGTACCAAAACAATTGCCAGACATACCAGATAGGTGTGCGACAGACGCACTTTCTGCAGTAAACGCAGATGCGAAAAGGCGTGACGAACAACTGCTATCAGCACCGTCAGCAGAAACACTATCCAAAACAGTTGCGTTGACAGTTTGTCCGGCAAAAACCATTCACCGATAGCAGGTAATGGAAAATTGTCTATCCAGTGAAAAATGATGTCCATACGGTCGCAGAGGTAGCACAGACACGCCATAACGATTGCTATCCCGCCCACTCCAAGCAGAGAGGCAAAAAATACCTGCCAGGACATGACATTAAATACGGCAAATCCCCACCAGAACAGCGGAATCATATAGATAAATTCCGGTTCAAACGTAGCGGCAATGGTGAGTAATGTTGTGATGTTCATCGCCCGAATGGTGTAGTTGTTTCCGGTGGGTATCCGAAACAGCATCTGCAATGCCAGCATATAAAACACCAGTATAACCGTCTGAATGGAAAACTGTGTATATTCGGCATTAAACGTTACCAGCATGATAAAGAGCGTATAGGGCAGATAATTTTTGATGGCAATCAACTGATGTACCACCAGCAGGCGACGCCACCAGTAACCAAACAGGCATATCAGCAGAAACTGCAACACCCGCGCCCAGACGGGAGAGATTGCAAAGTGCACCATCTCACCCATCCATTGCACGTTGATTATCGTTTGAGGCTCTGCCGGCAGGAATACAAGCGGCAAAAACCAGCAAACTGCTGCAAACAGTGTCAGCACTACAGCGCCCAAAAGCGAACGGTCAATAAATTTGTTCATATTATTAACAACCTTTTTTTCGATTCAAAACCTGTGTAGAAAGAGCATTTTCGCCCATATCATAAACCATCCGGCGGATTTTCTGTGCCCATTGGAAGTCGCTGTAACTTCGGTCGAATGTCTGCCACGCCACAGGCGTTCCAACTGTGATTTGAATGGCATTATTCCGTTGTTTAAACATTTCGTCCGGAAGAAAAAGCAGTTCCAGATTAAACTTCACCCCCAATGCCCGACGAACAGCGGAGAGATTATAAAAGAAATTGGAATTACGTCCCGTAATATGTACCGGCACAACGTCGCGTCCGTATTGCCGCGCTTTTGCAACAAACATTTTCTTCCATTCAAAATCGGCAATGGTTTTCCCGAAACGTCTGGAACAGGCGCCGGAAGGAAAAATAATTATCTGTTTATCGGAGGCGAAAAGTTTGTCAAGACGGTCAACCACATCCCGTTCCTGACTGGAAGAGACAACATTTACCGGCGTAAAATAATCCGCAAGCGGCAACAGATGCGAGAGCAGGTCATTTGTTATGAAATTGATTTTGTCTTCGCCGAAATAGCTGCCAAACTGTTCTCCAATCGCCATCGCCTCAAGCGCTCCAAGCGGATGATTGGCTACGAAAATAAAACGTCTGTCCCGTTCGATGTTCTCAAGATTGACGATATGTCCCGTGAAATTCACCAGTTTTAACACCGCTCCGAAGAAAGGGTATCCCCAGAAACGACCTTCGCCGCGTAAAAAGACGTTGATTTCATCCTGATGAATAATTTTTGCCAGCCGGCGCAAAAGGCGCTTCGGTACACGCCGTGACGTCTTGGAGCGAACAATTGCGGCAACATCTATCTGAATGATTTTTTCCTGCATGTCATTGTAAATGATTAATGCTACTTATGATTAGTGGTCTGCAAAGGTACAAAAAATCACGCTGTTGCTGACAGCCGGTCATTCGGCATCGGTCAACGCATAAAAAAATAACCACTGCCTTCACAGGGAGTGGCTATAACACCAATAAATATGAAACCAAAAGACAATGAATCTATAGAGAAACGGTGCAAAGGTACTATTATTCTTTTATGGTTAATGGTTTTATGCTCTTTGCGATTGTTTTACGGGAAATTGCTGACCAGCACATAGAGTTTATCGTTGCGATGCAGCGGAACGGTTGTTTTCAGCGAGAAAACAGCGCCCTTTTCAACAACGTCCGCAACTCCCATATCAACACGCAACTCCTTGACGGTATCTTCATAAACGCCCGTTGTGGCGCCAATAACAAGAATTTCGTCGCCAAGACGCAGGCTGTGCGCCTCAACAACAAACTCCGCAACGCCTATTCTTCCGAAAAAATTAGTACACTTCCCCACATATACCTTGCGATGCGTAGCTTGAGAGCCATAAGCAGACGTCCATTCGCCAAGACGCTGTCCAAGATAGTAACCGTTCCAGAAGCCGCGATTGAACACCCGCGCCAGACGGGCGTCCCAAGCCGCTATTTTCTCTTCGGTGAAAGCGCCTGCCAGATAACTGTCAATGGCTTCGCGGTAACAGCTCACCACCGTATGCACATATTCTGCACCACGCGCACGCCCTTCAATTTTGAAAACACGTACGCCTGCATCAATCATTTTATTCAGAAAATGGACAGTCTTCAGGTCTTTGGGAGACATGATACAGGCATTGTCTAATTCCAGTTCCATATCGGAAACAGTATCTTTCACCGTATAGCTGCGCCGGCAAATCTGATTGCACGCGCCACGATTGGCGGAAGCATTATATTCGTGCAGACTGAGATAGCATTTGCCGGAAACCGCCATACAGAGTGCGCCATGACAAAACATTTCAATGCGGACAGGCTTCCCGCTGTAGCCAAGAACAGGCTCCTCTACAATGGCGCGATGTATCTCTGCCACCTGCGACATTGTCAACTCCCGCGCCAGCACTACCACATCGGCAAACTGCGCATAAAATCGCAACGCTTCCACATTCGATATATTCAACTGGGTGGAAAGATGCACCTCTACGCCTTGTTGCACGGCATATATCATAGTGGCGACGTCGGAGGCAATAATTGCCGATACGCCGGAGGATTTGGCTATGTCAACGGTACGGCGCATCAATGGCAAATCGCTGTCGTAGATGATAGTATTGACTGTAAGATAGGATTTTACGTGTCGTTCGCGGCATTTGTCAACAATCGTCTGCAAGTCGTCAAAAGAGAAG
>JAISXJ010000187.1 GCA_031270565.1 Prevotellaceae bacterium | reverse complement strand
GATATTTTATGCTATTAGCGGAAATGGTAATAACTTGATTACTTGTCTTCCCAGTACACCTTCATTGACAACACCGAATACCATCAACACGGTAACATCCACCTATGCAAATTCCATAGCTGATCAAACCTATACTAAGGCATATATCAATAACATCGAGGCTGTGATTGGAATGAGATTTGGTGGAAATCCCCTTAATACCCAGGCCAATGGATACATACGTATCGGAGAAGCGCTCAATGGTTCAACCTTTCACTCAGTTCGTCTTTACAATCGTGTACTTAACAGAGCCGAAATTGAGCACAACGCGGCGTTAGATCAGAAACGTTACCTTGCTACGCCTATCGTAATGATAGGAACTCAGCAATGTCTGAATGTAGCCGTTCATTCGTCCAGACTTATTACCTGCGAGCTTCCGGCAGGAGGAACATCAGGAACAACAGTGGATGTTGAAATAACAAAGACAGACGGCACTCTGATTCTGAAACTGGAAGATGAATTTACATATGAATAGCCATCGGATATGAGTTCAAGACCAAACAAAAAGCCTCCGGAGATGGGGCTTTTTTAGTTTTTAGAGTGTAGAGTGTAGTTATTAGTTATTCATTCTTCGTTATTCAATAGAAAAACGGCTTTTATTTTTCACAGGATTAACAGAATGTAACTATTCACTATTCGTTATTCACTACTAACTACACTCTAATAACTAAAAACTAAAAAAAGGCGTACCTTTGCGCGGTATTTTGCTTGATATACTATGATTGAAAACAATGAAGACGTACTTAATGAAGTTACGCAAACCGATTACAAATACGGCTTTTCTACCGATATTGAAACCGAGCGGTTTTTACCCGGACTGTCGGAGGAGGTAGTCCGGCAGATTTCGGCAAAGAAACACGAACCGCAATGGTTACTCGACTTTCGCCTGACAGCGTTACACCACTGGCAAACACTAAAAATGCCTGAATGGGCACACCTTAATATTCCACCAATCGATTATATGGCGATTACCTATTATGCCGCTCCTCGCACAAACGTGCCACAAAGCCCCGATGAAGTGGATCCGGAGGTGTTGAAAACATTCGACAGGCTCGGTATCCCGTTACACGAAAGAGCATCCCTCGCCGGTATTGCCGTCGATGCGGTAATGGACAGCGTATCGGTGAAGACAACTTACAAGGAAGCGCTGGCAGAGAAAGGCATCATCTTTTGTTCCATAAGCGAGGCGGTACAGAATCATCCTGACCTGGTGCAAAAATATCTTGGGTCGGTGGTGCCTGTCACCGATAATTTTTTTGCCGCACTGAACTGCGCCGTCTTTTCGGATGGCTCGTTTGTATATATCCCAAAAGGCGTGCGTTGCCCGATGGAGTTATCCACCTATTTTCGTATCAATGCCATGAATACCGGTCAGTTTGAGCGTACCCTGATAATTGCCGAAGACGACAGTTACGTCAGTTATCTGGAAGGATGCACCGCTCCAAGACGTGATTCTAACCAGTTGCATGCCGCTATTGTGGAGATTGTGGTAATGGATAATGCGGAGGTAAAATATTCTACCGTGCAAAACTGGTACCCCGGCGACAAAAACGGTCATGGCGGAATCTATAACTTTGTTACCAAACGAGCCTTGTGTAAAGGCGATAATTCCAAGATTGCATGGACGCAGGTGGAAACGGGATCCGCTATTACGTGGAAATATCCGAGTTGTATTCTGCAGGGCAATAATTCGGTAGGGGAATTTTATTCGGTGGCGGTAACCAATCATTTTCAACAGGCAGACACGGGGACTAAGATGATTCATTTGGGACGTAATTCCCGCAGCAGAATTGTTTCAAAAGGTATTTCTTCGGGACAAAGTCAAAACTCTTATCGCGGGCTGGTAAAGATTTCCCCCAAAGCGGTAAACGCACGTAACTTTTCGCAGTGTGACAGTCTGTTGCTCGGAGACAAATGCGGTGCGCACACGTTTCCTTATATGGATATTAAAAACAGTTCCGCTATCGTGGAGCATGAAGCTACCACTTCAAAAATCAGCGAAGAACAGCTTTTCTATTGTAATCAGCGTGGCATAAACACGGAGGATGCCGTCGGGTTAATTGTAAACGGCTACGCTAAAGAGGTGATTAATAAACTCCCTCTGGAATTTGCTATCGAAGCGCAGAAACTGCTGTCTCTCTCTCTTGAAGGGTCTGTTGGGTAATCTTTCTTCCTCAATATGATGACTTTCTTTGACATCAACAACATTTGTACGACGCTGCTGGGATACAGACTTTGCTATCTGGAGTTGGCGGCGGTGGTAACGGGGTTGGCAGCGGTCGGGCTAGCAGCTCGCGGAAAGGTGGTAAATTTCTATATCGGTCTGATAAACAATATTCTCTATTTTCTCCTCTTTTTCCAATATCAACTCTATTCCGCCATGTTATTACAGATTATTTATTTCTGTATAAGCAGTTACGGAATTGTCAGCTGGTCTTTGCCGGATAAAGCCGGAGACAGATTGAAAATAACCACCCTGTCGAATAGAATGCGCATACTGTTGATAACAATCATTCTTGTTGTCGGAATCGTGTGGGGAAAGCTGGTTATATCGCTGGCAGGGACTTTTGCCGGTCTGCTTGACAAACCCGCCTATCCCTATATTGACGCCATTTTAACCGTAGCAAGTATCGTCGGTCAAATTCTCCTTACACGTAAAAAAATAGACAACTGGAGTTTGTGGACAGTTGTTAACGTTTGCAGCATAGTCCTTTATGCGACGGTGGGCATCTATTTTACAGCCATACTCTACGTCGTCTATCTGGGCGTTGCCATACACGCTTTGTTCAAGTGGCGAAAAGATATGATATAAATCTTCGGAAAGGTTGCCAAAAACAGGGCGAACTCTTACTATTTTCGCCATAAGGCAGGAGAAAACAGCAGCAGTATCGTAAAGATTTCCAGACGTCCCAAAAGCATCATCAGCATCATAATACCTTTAGCTGCAGCATTAACAGAGCTGATGTCAAAGGTTGAGCCGGCATTGGCAAGACTTGATAAAGAGAGATTGATTGCCATCCGCAACTCTATCCCCGTTGCCATGAGCGCCACTGTTCCAATAATAATGCACAGCACAAATAGCGTAACAAAACTATAAACGGTATTCACTGTGGATTCTCTCATTAACCGGTTGTTCACCCTGAATGGAATAACCGCATTTCTGTGCAAAAGCCTGCGAAATTCCAGCAGACAGTTTTTTATCACAATCACAAACCTGACAACCTTGATACCGCCACTTGTCGAGCCGGAAGACCCGCCGATAAACATCAATCCAAGCAGTAGCAGATATGCCGCAGTTGACCATTGTATATAATTGGACATTATAAATCCGGTGGAACTTAAGATTGATGCCGATTGAAACAGCGCATTCCGTAAAGAATTTTCTACACCTTCCCAAGAAATTACCGTCTCTGTAACAATGGTAATAAGCGTCAGCACAAACGTTACGCCCAGAATGAGACCGATGTAATTACGCCATTCATCATTTTTTATCATTTCAGAAAACTTTCCCCTTATAAAACTCATATACAGAAGTGAAAAATTGATTCCTGAGAATATCATGAAAATAATAAAGACATAATGTATAAACGGTGATTGCCAATAGCTGATGCTTAGCTGTTTTGTGGAATATCCTCCCGACGACATGGTGGTAAGGGCGTGACAGACGGCATCAAAGAGTTCCATGCCGCCCAAAAACAGCAGGAATACCTGCAACCCTGTAAGCGCTACATAAATAGCCCACAGACGTCTTGCCGTGTCCCCGATACGGGGCTGTATCTTATTGAATGTCGGACTGGAAGATTCTGCCAGAGCAAACTGCATGCCGCCGCCAATGAACGGCATCACCGCCAACGATAAAATGACTATTCCCATTCCGCCGAGCCATTGCGTCAGACTGCGCCAAAGGAGCAGACTGTGCGGCAGAGCTTCGATATTGGTCAAAATGGTTGTGCCGGTAGTGGTGAAGCCCGAAAATGTCTCAAAAAAAGCATCTATAACATTCGGAATGGTTTTACTGACAAGAAAAGGCAACATGCCGAAAAGCGCAAAAACAATCCAGACTGTTCCAACCAACGTGTAACTTTCACGCAACCCAAGTTGACGTTCCGATTGCTTTCCCCAGAAATAGCCAAACAATCCCACGCCTGCCGTAATGACTGCCGAAATGCCCAAAGAGAAAAATCCCGTCATACCGTCATTTGGATAGCACAAATCAATAAGCGCGGCGACTGCCATAAAGAGACTTTCGGCTACTGCCAATGCCCCTAACATAGATACAAGCCTTCGCCCGTTATAACTTTTCGTCATTTATGGAAGAGCATTAAGTTGTTTATAATTATATTTGGCAGCAGGTAACTGCCATCTTACAATATATTTCTCCCTTCTCATCTTTGATGTTAAAGAGAATACGTTTGTCGTCTTCACTGCTGAAAATGACAATTTTATCGCCATATAATGCTTCGTGAACATAGTTTATTTCAAGCCGTGTAATACGATGCGTACTGTAAAAATCCTGATCAAAGAGATTCAAAAGCCACTGGATATATTTCATACTGTTAACATGACCATTAGAATCAATATCGCTGTATGACACACAACCATGCATAATTTTTTCTTTGGATATTTCGGGAATATGCTCAGGTTTTGTGATTGGCGAAGGAATTTGTGTGGCAAAACGGCTCCACTCGGGCTTCTGTTCCAAATTAAATGGAACGCGCGTATCTAAATTTATCACTGACCAAAGTGAACAAACGCCTCCAATGCAGACATTCTCAGCATTATAAAAACGAAAATCACGGGTCGTATAAAATCGCCCGTAATTTTCAACCCATGTTTCGATGCGGAAATGGTCATTTTTCATTGGCAAAACATCCATTTCAATTGCCATACGGGATACGACCCACCCAAGATGTTCTTCGTGAAGCTCTTCCATGCCAAAACCATTGCTGTGAGCTGCTATTCCGGCTGCTTCAAGAATACAATTGCCCAGGGCAGAAAAAGTTATTTGTTCCGTAAAATCTATGTCGAGATGACCAACTTTAAAGTCAAAGGAATGAATTAATGTTTCCATACAGATCTGTTTTTGTCGCTGCAAAGATATATCTTTTCCTACAGATAATAATTTTTCATTACTGACCGACAAAAAACCGGTTTTGTTTTTATATTGTTGATATATAATCTATTGTAATTCTAAAAAAACCAGCTTTATTTCGGACAATTCCTAAAGATGTCAGGTTAGTTTTTTTCCAGTACCACCTGTTCCGCCAGTTTTTTTATCACAGTATTCACGCAGGAGCGCATATAGCCGTACTCTTTCGCCTGATAAATATTCTTTGAAAACTCAAAAGTCGCCTCAATTTCTATCGTATTGCCATTTTGAACTACCGAATATAAAAGCGAATAATATTGATTTTTGGCATCTATCGGTACAGGCAAGGATGTAATCTTATAATCATCGGGAATTTGTATGACAGATTTGTATTTGTATGCTCTGCGGTAAATCAAATCTACCGGCAAAGTGCGCGACGGTAGTTTAAAAGGATTGTCCGACAAAGACATTTGGCAAAATGGATGAATTTCAATTTGTTGTTCATCTTTAAGAGGTAGAGTTGTTGTAAAGGAAAATGCAATTGGTTTTTTGTATTTTTCCGCATTACTTATGTCAAAAGCACGGATTTCAAAGCCGTATTTTGTCTTTAGATGATGTATCAGTCTCTCATTTTTGCCCGACAGAATCTTTCTGAAATCATAGGCATTCACCGCGTTTGCCTCAATTTTTATATCTGCGTTCAAACAGTTTTTATCCGACAGCAAATTGATTTTAAATTCATTATAAATCACACTAAGTTCTTTTTCCTCAATCTTTACCCATTCGTCGGTTTGGGGTTTTACCACCAATCCTTCAACATTCAGACAACGTTCAGGCAACTGGTTGAAAGGAAGCATCGGATCGGTTGCATCTATATAAAAGATTGAATCAGAGAGATTGACGCAGGCAATCACATAATTAAAAAACTTGTCAAACGGATACTGTTTGTTGATGGTGCCGTTTTCGCGCGTGCTGAGGACAACCGGCACAACATCAAAGCCGGACGCCCGTAAAAGCCCGATGAGAAAGAGATTCAAATTGGCGTCATTGCCGCTCTTCGTCCTCAAAAATTCATTCATTTGACTGAAAACATATTTGCCATATAGTTCGTTCCATCGGTAATTCGTTTTTACATAATTGACAATATTTTCCAGAGTTTGTTCCTGCGTTTCTCCTGTTAGATTCAGCGTCGGCAAGAGTTTTTTTGCCGCTTTTTCTGCGTGTTTGATATATTTCCCAAAGTTATCGGCTTTCACAAAGCCATTATTCAAATCCACCCAGGTACTCAAAATGCGCTTAGAACCGCCACTTGAGAAAAACTGCTCCGACAACTGAAAATCTATTGACACAATATAATCTTTGGGCGTCGTGATAAACTCCTCGTCTTTAAATGCCGGAAGATTTTTCATACCAATGCGATAATCTTTTTCCCGATACTCCAAGTGCTGAATAACTTTAGTTCCAACAACGCTCTGCTCGTTAAATTCATCAAATTTCGTTGCGCCTTTCAACATGTAAACGTACGCATAATAAGGAATTGCCCGATATTTCAACACATTATAAATGACGGGAATCCGGTGTTGAAAAGACCATTCAAAACTGAAAATATACGGCGACACAATATCATATTCCACCTCAATCACAGACCCGACTTTGACATTGGGCAGGGTAAACGTTTTCACAACATAATTCTTGTTTAGACGGTATTCAGTGATATTTCTTGCGTCAAACTCCGTTTTTTCTATTTTGTTATCCTCTGTCAGATTATAGACAGACGCGCTGCTGATAATCAATTTTTCAAAACTGTATTCGGTTTCGTTATAAAGCGATATAGCAAATTCAGCCTGCTTTAAACCGCCTTCCTTCAAAATCTTAATCTTTATTTTGCGGTTTTTATTAAGCAAAAATTCGGCATAATAAAAATTATACGACGCGCGATTTTCCACATTACCCGAAAAATAAAAATTTCCTTCCTCGTAAATAACGACAGCTTCTGCTGCTCGGTCTTTTTCATACTCGGTCATTGTTAGTTCATACTGATTCACCTTGCCTAATTCAAATGAGTATTTGTTCTGCTTTTCCTGCGAAAAAGCATATTGTGTAAAAAACATGGCAAATAAGAAAGTCATTGTTTGTTTCATTGCTATTAAAATATTTGTTTGTAGATTGGGTTATGCGATTATTATTGGGAAAAGCAGTTGAATATTGCCGTGCAAACGGAATGATTATGCTGAAATTTGCGGTGTTTCAATAACTTTTTCCGGTCAATAAATTGCCGTTTTGCGCGACTTGGCATCGTCAACCAAGTTTGCCTCTGCTCTCGCTGCTTAAAACGGTCTTTTTTTCATTGTGCAATGTTATACTTTTTTTTTCTCTCTACAAAATTGATAAAGTCCTGCCTTTGGCTTCGCCGATTTTCAATTCAGGCAGAGGTTAGGTATAGATGTTTCACTCCGCAAGTCAATGACTTGCGGAGTGAAAATGTTGTCTTTCAGACAATTGTGTGATTGAAAGATTTCATATATATTTGCAACCCCCGCTCGGCGAAGGCTGGATCCTTCCCAGCAAGAGTCAATGTTACGTTGTCCTGAATTGAAAATCGGCGAAGCCAAAGGACATTATTTTCATAACCGCAGGTCATCGACCTGCGGCAGGGAAGTAAGCAGAGCGCACTGCCTGAATTGAAAATCGGCGAAGCCAAAGGCAGGACAGGTGGAGTGAATCACTATAAAAGTATATGCCCTAACGGGCAAAAAACTACACTCTAAACTCTAAAAACTATACTCTGACAACTGACAACTCTTTTTATAGCGCCTCAAAAAAAGAATTAACCCATAATAAAAACATTTGGATGGAAGTAGTTTTTTATCTACTTTTGCAGTCCGTTTTTGTCGGATAGACTAATTTGCATAAATGCGGATGAGATAAACAGGTTATTTTTTTTCAATGTAAATCAGTTACTTTTGGATTATGAAGAATAAATATATTGATTTAATTCAACAGGCGTTTGAAATCCCTAATGGAGAATTTACCTTTGATGAAGGTGATTTACAATGGTTTAATATTCCGTTAATGGATCTTATTAAGCAGTATGGCACGCCGTTGCGTATTACGTATTTGCCAAAAATTGCGCAAAATATTCAGAAAGCACGGCGTATGTTTAACGTTGCTATGGCAAAAGTAGATTATCAGGGCGACTATAATTATTGCTATTGTACTAAGAGTTCCCACTTCTCTTTTGTGATGGAAGAGGTGTTAAAGCATCACGTGCATATAGAGACTTCATCAGCATTTGACATAAATATTTTGGAGTCACTTCACGAATCGGGACAACTGCAAAAGGACACATACATTATATGTAACGGATTTAAACGACCTCAATATGTCGAAAATATTGAGAATTTAATTCGTCTGGGGTTCACCAATGTCCTACCTATTTTGGATAATAAATTTGAATTGGATCTGTTTAATTTTGATGAAAGCAAACGATTTAATGTAGGTATTCGTATCGCATCGGAAGAAGAACCCAAGTTTGACTTCTATACATCGCGTTTGGGGATACGGTATAATGACGTTATACCCTACTATCAGGATAAGATTCAGAACAATCCGAATGTCGGTCTGGTGATGCTTCACTTCTTTATTAACACCGGCATTCGTGATACCGCCTATTACTGGAACGAGTTGAGCAAGGCGGTGAATCTTTACTGTGAACTGAAAAAAATCTGTCCGGAACTGGATTCTCTCAATATCGGCGGAGGATTTCCCATACAGGCGCATCTGGATTTTGCCTACGACTACGAATACATGGCAGAGGAAATTGTGGCTCAGATAAAGACTGTTTGCCATAATAATGGCGTTCCGGAGCCGCACATTTTCACCGAATTTGGGTCATACACGGTTGGCGAAAGCGGTGCGATACTCTATTCCATTGTCAATCAGAAGCAGCAGAACGACCGCGAATTGTGGAATATGATAGACAGTTCGTTTATGACGACCTTACCCGATACATGGGCTATTAATCAGCGTTATGTGCTGCTGGCAATCAACAACTGGAACAAAGAATACGAGCGCGTGCATCTTGGAGGTCTTACCTGCGACAGTGAAGATTTTTACAATGCCGAAGCACATTCCAATGCCGTCTTCCTGCCGAAAATCAGCACAAGCGAAGAGCAGTATGTCGGCTTTTTTCACATGGGCGCCTATCAAGAGTCGCTTGGTGGTTATGGCGGGATTCAACACTGTCTGACACCCGCACCAAAATTGGTGGTAATCGACCTTGATGAGAACGGAGAATACACGACTAAACTCTTTGCAAAGGAACAAAGTTACAAATCAATGTTAAAAATATTGGGATACTGATAATCACTTATTTATACAACTAAAAAAGCGGCAATATAGCAGCAAATTGGCATATTTTTCACATTTTTGCTTTCTATTTTGTGCGTTCGCTTTCAAAATGTCTTATTTCTTCCTCATTAGAGAAAAATTTGACGTTTTTTCTTTTTATCCGCAAGACGAAATTTTGCGAATTTCGCAAAAAACAGGGGGAAAGATAATTTTTTAACGCCCCATTTTTACCTCAAAAATTAAGTTATATTCACTTTTTGGGCGCAATAAGCGTCTTATTTCCAAATAATTAGATGTACTTCATTATACGAGTATAGCGTGTTTTTGGCAACATTTCAATATGCCCCAAAAATATGTTGTATAATATACTTTTTATTTTGGTGGAATTGAATAATTTGATGTTACTTTGCACCGTTAGTTTTCGGCTAACGAAACCTAATCTTTTTTACCTTAGACAACTAATACTATAAAAAAAATTACACAAGAAAAAGGTCTTTGAGAAAAGACCTTTTTTATTTATATGCTATCCTTCCATTTTTTAGGGCGTTGAAAAAGTTGCAAACAATCTGTGTTCTGGTTTTCTATTGAACACTGATAACGTAGATTAGACACGATTTTCACAGATAGAAATCTGGCGTTTATCTGTTAAATCTGTGTCATCTGTGTTCTGGTTTTCTTTTTGAAAACAACTAATAACTACACTCTAATAACTAAAAACTAAAAGAAGTACCTTTGCGTGAAATAAAATACAGTGTGTTATGAAACAGCATTTAGTAATTTTATCCGGCGCAGGCGTGAGCGCCGACAGCGGCTTGGAGACATTTCGGGATGCCGACGGACTTTGGGCAAAGCACAGAATAGAAGATGTCTGTACGCCGGAAGCATTGGAGCGTAATCCCGCGCTGGTGCTTGACTTTTACAATCAACGCCGCAGGCAACTCAAAAGCGTAGAGCCTAATGCGGGACATTACGCAGTGGCAGCATTGGAGACGCTGTTTGACGTGGATGTAATCACACAAAATGTGGATAATCTGCACGAACGCGCAGGCTCTGCAAAAGTACTGCATCTGCATGGCGAACTCACTAAGTGTCGAAGTATGAAAAACGAATCGTATATCCGCGAGATTGACGGCGATATAATGTTAGGCGACCGCTGCCCAGAGGGCGGACAGCTACGTCCACATATTGTCTTTTTCGGAGAGCCTGTCCCGATGATGGAAAGGGCAATAGAAATTATTTCATCAGCGGATATTGTGGTAATCGCCGGCACATCGCTGGCGGTTTATCCTGCGGCGTCCCTGTTTCACTATGCACCGTCGGCATGTGCTGTCTTTGTTATCAATCCTGCAGGCGGCGAGGTAACCGGACGGAACGTTACCTGCATCAGAGAGCGATTTGCAATAGGTATGCCGCTACTGGCAAACAATTTGGAGAAAATGCTCAAGTAATGCAGTAAAATTTTTTGTGATAGCAATGCAAAAGCCCCTTGCGGGGCTTTTATTTTATTGTCATTTTTTTGTCTGTCAGTACATCAATGCAGCGTAAAGACTATCGGAATGGCAATAGACACCGCCACCGGCAAGCCGTTCTGTTTGGCGGGATGCCACGCAGGCATTGATTTGACTATACGTACGGCTTCCGCATCGCACTCAGCCGAAAGCGACTGCTCAACTTTGATATTGGAAAGCTCGCCCTTTCTGTCCACAAAGAAACGTACAATCACTCTGCCGTTTATCCCGTTTTGTTTGGCTGCTTCGGGGTATTGCAAGTTATTGGTAATAAAGGCGTACATTGCCTCTTCGCCCTCAGGGAACTGCGGCATACTCTCATCTGCACTCAGTGTCTGGATGGGCGTGGATTCCTCTACCACAGGGGCGGATTCCGGCGCAGGAGCAGGCGTTGCCACAGGCGCAGGTTTTGGGGCAGGCTTGGGCGCCGGTCTTTGGGGAACAGGTCGCACCGGCGTTTTTGATGCGCCTTTTTTCTTGCCTTTGCTCTTTTTCTTTTTACTCTTCTTCTTTTTCGCAGGAGCTTTTTTCTTTACCGGAGACGGTTTCTTTTTGGCGACTTCCTGCTTGTCGGCATCTTCCGACTCTTCCACCTGTTCCTGCTGGGGTTGTTTCTTTACGGGACTTTTGCGTTTTTGTGCCGCAACAAGGTCGTTACTTAACAAAAAACACATCATTAACGTTAGTAATGACAGTAGTTTAACTGTTTTCATAGAATAGTAGATCGTTTTTAATTATTTATATTTCAACACTATAACGCGAAGCGACAAGCGCCGGACAGCGCTTTTGGAATCGCCCTGTAAAAGTACATTTTTTTGCCATGTGTTTTTATATCGCTAAAACTTTTTGATGCGAAAGATTCTCACGGCATTGAGAATAGCCATTAGCGCCACTCCGACGTCGGCAAACACAGCCGCCCAAAGCGAAGCAATTCCCAGAGCGCCTAAAATCATCACAACAATTTTCAGGGAAATAGCCATTGTAATATTCTGTTTAACGATTTGTTTTGTCTTTTTCCCAATGGCAATGGCGGTTGCAATCTTTGAAGGCTGGTCGGTTTGAATCACCACGTCAGCCACCTCTATCGCCGCATCACTGCCCAATGCTCCCATAGAAATGCCAACATCGCTAAGCGCCAGCGCCGGCGTATCGTTAATGCCGTCGCCCACAAAGGCAACGACCGTATCTTTGTCGTTTTTGAGATTTTCTATGTAGTGCAGTTTGTCTTCAGGAAGAAGATTGCCGAGAGCAACATCAATATCAAGCTCGCGTGCCGTTTGTTGGACAATGGCATCCTTGTCGCCGCTGAGCATCACCACCAGCCGAATACCTGCTTTGTGCAACAGAGCAACAGCCTGTGCAGCATCGCTTTTGGGCGTGTCGGCAATGATGAAATAACCGAGAAACAGTCCATCTCTTGCCACAAAAACCGTTGTCTCAACAAGGGAGTCTATAGCAGTATCGTATATAATATTATGCCGGTGCAGCAGTTTGCCATTGCCAACTAACCACTGGGCGTTGCCGACAGTAGCCACCAAACCAAAACCTGCAACCTCTTTCACAGCGTTTACCTCCGGCAAAACGGCGCCCTTACCGACATATTCCACAATGGCTCCGGCTATCGGATGTGTTGACTGCGCTTCAATGGCGGCTGCCGTAGCTGTCCAGCTGTTATCATCGGTTTGAGAAATTGCCCGTTGCACGCGGAATACACCCTGCGTCAGTGTACCCGTTTTGTCCATAACCACCGTATTAACTTCGGTGATACGGTCGATATAGTTAGCGCCCTTAAAGAGTACACCCTGTTTGGAGGCTGCACCTATTCCGCCAAAATAGCTCAACGGAATGGATACCACCAAGGCACACGGACACGAAATCACCAGAAACACCAGCGCCCGATAAAGCCAGTCGGCAAAGAGATAGCTGTCAACGAACAGGGCAGGCAGGCAGGCAATGGCTATTGCCAACAAAAAGACGGTCGGCGTATAAATCCGTGCAAAGCGACGAATTATCAGTTCCGTTTTTGCCTTACGTTCAATGGCATTTTGTACCAGATTAAGGATTTTCGACAGCGCACTGTCTGCAAATACTTTTTCAACTGCCACCTGTATCACCTGCTCAAGGTTGATCATGCCCGCTTTCACAGTTTCGCCTTGTCGAATGGTCTGCGGGACGCTCTCTCCGGTGAGAGCTGCCGTGTCGAATGTGCTTTTGGCTGACAGAAGCCTGCCGTCCAGTGGCACACGCTCGCCAACCTTGACCAGAATGGTCTCGCCCACAGCAACCTGTTCGGGAGGGACGGTCTGATAATTCTCTCCCCGCCGGACAGTGGCTTGAGCGGGCGAAACATCCAACAGCGCCTTAATATTTCTTTTTGCCTTGCTGACAGCCTGCTCCTGAAACAGTTCCCCGACAACATAAAAAAGCATCACCGCGACGCCCTCAGGATATTCATCAATGACGAATGCACCGATAGTAGCAATACCCATTAGGGAAAATTCGGTAAAGAAATCTCTGGTAGAAAACGCTTTCACGGCATCCCTGAGCACGGGTAAACCAACGGGCAAATAGGCGACAGCATACCAGCCGAAACGCCAATAACCGGTGAAGAACGTTTCTGAAAACAGATAATCTGCCAGCAGTCCAAGTCCAAGCATCAGAGCTGAGACGATTGCCGGAATACTGTTCTTCCACAAAAATACGCCTGACGGTTCGTCGGAGGCATGGCATTGACAGGATGTCTGTTTGGAAGTATTATTTTTCATATTAAAGAGGGTGATTTTTATTTCGGAATAACTATTTTTCTTATGGAACAGGGTCATAGCCGCTGCCGCCCCACGGATGACAGCGCAAGAGGCGTTTTAATGCCAGCCAACCTCCCTTGAAGACGCCATATTTGGTTACTGCTTCAATGGCATACTGCGAGCAGGTCGGTACGTAGCGACACGATGCCGGAAAAAGAGGCGATAGGGCAAGTTGATAGAATCGAACCGGCAACAGGACGATATATGAAAGCCATTTTTTCATTTCAACATCTCCTCTATCTGTTGCAATGCCTGAGTAACCTGTTCTGCTATTTGCCGATAGGAAAAGGTATGATTATTTATCAAGACGAATGCAATATGTACGCCAAACGGTTTTGTGGAAACGGTTTGCAGCAGGTTTTGTTTGTGCAACCGGTAGGCTTCACGCATTAAGCGTTTGTGTCTGTTGCGTGCGGTAGCCCGCTTGTGTTGCTTTTTGGGAACGGAGAAAAGCGCCTGCACCACACCGGTATCTGTTGACGTTGTTTTGTAAAAGATAACTCTTATAGGAAACAGAAAAAGCGCTTCGCCTTTGGTAAAAAGCGTTTCAACAGCGGTTTTTCCGGTTAATCGTTCACGTTTTGGCAAGCGGTTATTGAGTGCAATCATTATTTTAAGTTACGTTCTGTATGACTGTTTAGGGAAACGCAAAAATAGTTCTTTTTGCTGATTAGTTGTTAGTGAATAGTGAATAACGAATAGTTATTAGTTTTTTAGTTATTAGAGTGTAGTTATTAGTTAGTAGCGAGTTGTCCTGAAGGGACATTATTTTCATAACCGCAGGTCAGCGACCTGCGGTA
>JAISXJ010000183.1 GCA_031270565.1 Prevotellaceae bacterium | reverse complement strand
GATATTTTATGCTATTAGCGGAAATGGTAATAACTTGATTACTTGTCTTCCCAGTACACCTTCATTGACAACACCGAATACCATCAACACGGTAACATCCACCTATGCAAATTCCATAGGTGATGTAACCTATACTAAGGCATATATCAATAACATCGAGGCTGTGATTGGACAGAGATATGGTGGAAATCCCCTTAATACCCCGGCCAATGGATACATACGTATCGGAGAAGCGCTCAATGGTGCAACTTTTCTGTCCGTTCGTCTTTACAATCGTGTACTTGACAGAGACGAAATCCAGCACAACGCGGCGTTAGACCAGAAACGTTACCTTGCTACGCCCATCGTAATGATAGGAACTCAGCAATGTCTGAATGTAGCCGTTCATTCGTCCAGACTTATTACCTGCCAAGCTCCGGCAGGAACAGCAGGAACAGTGGATGTTACAATAACAAAGACAGACGGCACTCTGATTCTGAAACTGGAAGATGAATTTACATATCAGTAAACACTGAACACGAGTTCAGACAAATAGCAAAGCCCCTTGCGGGGCTTTTATTAGATACACAAACGTCGAACCAGCAAGATTTAGAAAGCCAAAAAGCCAACTCCCATTCTGAGCCCGAACCAGTACATACCTAAAATCTGCCCATTGACGTTATTGATTGGCGGAGTTACCATATCCTTGTAAACGTCGTTGAAACTGAAAAGATATTTGTACTCTTCCTTGACGGTGGTCTTCATCGGACTCATATCCATACCCTTGAATGTCAGTCCGAATGAAAGTCCCGTAGATAATTTCAAACGGCTGAAAAACAGGAAATCATGTCCAATCTCAACTTTAAATCCCAGTACCGAACCGTTAGCTTTGGTTTGGGGGAACAATACGCCCGAGTAGTTTGCCGGAGGAGACGTGATATAATCCGCAATGTTGATTTCGTCAATTTCGTAACTGTAAAAAAAGCAGTCAAGCTCGGCTTTTACAAAATGTCCCAGATGCGCAAATGACTGTTCTCCAATATACTGTTTGAAAAAGATTCCAACACCGTGGCTGTTGAAAGTATTGTCCGTGATGACATTCGTGATATAGAACGATTTATAAACAGTATGGCCACCGGAGAATATCTCGACCTGCCCGACAGCATAAGGAAAAACGGGAAAACGACCTTTGGTATTGAGATAGCCCACACCGATTGTTGATTTCTCTGCAATAGCCAATTCGATGCTTGGTTCAAGAATGTAGTTAAACTTCAAAAAACCTTTTTCGCCCGCATAATTTGGTCTGACGTAGGCAGGAGTAACCCACGTGTCGGCATTAATCATCAGACGTTTGCCCATATATCCAACTTGTCCGAACAGTATTGTCGGGAGAAGCAGGACGACAGAAAGTATAATATTACGTTTCATTGGTGATTCAAGTTTATTGTTTTCCCTTTTTTAGTTTGTAATAATAGTCATACAGTTTTTTGTGGATGTATGCTTCCGGACATATACTTGTTATCTCATATCTTGCCCCAAAAACGATTTTTCCCTCCATTATGTCGTAAAGATAGAACATAATGCGTTTTTCACTGTTCGGAATAAAAAAGAGAATCAGGTCAAGCGGCGCGGAGACAGGACAAATGGCAGCGCGATAAAGGATTTGCCATTTTGCCGGTGGCAAATAACTATCAGGAACAGCAGTTTCTCGCACCAGATTGATGTATTGAAAATCGGAATCTTGAAATTCTGTCTTCAAAAACTGCTGTTGGTACAGTTGCATGCGGGCAAAGCTCGTTGCTCGAAATTCGGTGCGCCAATAGCCGAGAAGAGCTATTCTGTTAAATTCCTCCGTATTGTCAATTTGCAGTTTCTCCGAATGAATTACAGAATTGATTTTTAACTGTTTCACGCTTCGACTGATGTTTCTTGTCAGTCGGACAGAACCGGTTGGAGCGTTTCTCACATTATTGTCTCTATCATATCTGGTGTACAAAGGCGTCAGGACAAGTATTTTTTCATTGTCCGCAAGCAGAGGTTTTCCGGCGCGTGCAATGCTGAGCGCTTCGTCGTCGTCAATTCGGGCAAGTGTGGTTTCATACAGTGAAAGAAGGATGGAGTCTTTTTTCAAATCGACAAGCATATAATTGACGGTTTTGAATTTTTCCTGCGGAAAAACAGGTTGTTGCTCATTCTTTTTCCCTCTGATGCGACTGTATTTATCCTGTTGCATATCGGAAGTCGCTGCCGGATTGTCTGTTTTTGAAGGCATGACAGAATCGGGATGTGTACCTTCGGCAAAATCAGAAAAATCTTCAAGATTCAAATTATTCTCCGTAATCAAATCGTAGATGGCGTCGGAAGCCATTTTATTCAGAAATGCATTATCCGGAAAAGTGTTTAGGGCGTTAATCAGTTTTCTGACAGCTAAAACATTTGCCTCCTTTCTACTTATTTTCCCTAAAAAATAACAGACCTGCTGTTTCTCGCCCTCAATGGTTCGATAGTTTTCAAATGTACCTTCCGCATCACCGTTAAGTTTATGTTTATGAAATCCATAGTAAGCGGCAGCATTGGCAACTTCCAGAAACTCACTATTTTCATATTTTTTTCTCAAAACCGAGATATTGCTGATAGCATTCCCGTAATCGTGGACAGTAAGGTAATAATTGACCGTTTCAAACCGCGCCAACTTTTTGATTTTCAGAAAATCTTCTTTTGCCTGTACAAATTCATTGCCATTATCCTTGTGGTATTCAACAAATTGGTCGAGTTTTTGTTGTCGGCGTTGCAGATTGGGGTGGGTGCTGAGCGTATCAACATAGTCGGCACGACTGCGAATGGGCTTTACATTTTGCAGGAAATAATTTTCAGGAAAATGATAGAAATCCGTTTCAACTTCCGATTTGTCAAATGGAATTTCGTCAAACGGCAAATGTCCATATCTGAACACGTCAAACACATTCGTCAGTGCGGTAATCGAATAGATTGACTGCTGAATGTAGCGTTCCAGAGATATGCGGTCGGCTTCCAGTTCGTCTTCGCGCGAATTTTGATGGTAAGCCAGATAAGTACTGAGCGAAACGGGTTTCTTCCGGCTGTTGTTCTTGGATTCGGTAAAATGCGCAATCTCGTGTCCAATGATAAACGCCAACTCGCTTTCATTAGTCAACTGTGCTAAAAGTCCGGTGTTTATCAACACAATGCCTTTCTTTGAAATCATCGCATTGGTCGCCGGTGATTTAACGATATAGAAACTGAGCCGTTGCCGGATTTCCGGAGAGTCTTTTAACAGGTTATCGGCGACATTTTCTATATATCTGTTTAATTCGCCGCCATAAATAAGGCGTCCGTTCCGTATCAAACGCTGAATATAGCCTGCATCGTCGTCTTTTGCCTGCATTGCTTCAACCAATGGAGCGGGCAATTCTCCTTCCGAACGCAAAAAAGTGAAAGTCTCAACATTTTGTGCTGTCACAAATGACAGGGCAGAAACAAATGCCGCAACGATATACAATGTTGTTCTCATAACGGTGCACTTTACCACGTGAGTTTCTCAAATAAAAGCGTTCCATCTACGCCATCCCATACTTTACCATCGTTATAAAGCGTCAAAATCAATGCCTCGTTATCCTTACAATCTAAAACATCAAAAAAGATTCGCTCTTCCGCTTTGGCGTCTATCAGAATTTTTTGCTCTGTAACGTCCTCTTCAATGGAGCAAACAACCGTTACACCGTATTTCTTAAAAGCTTTGGTTACAAGTTGCTTCGTTTTGGGTTCGTTTGGCACAATGTTGTTTTCGATATGATCATTGTAAAACACCAAAAATTTATCGTCAACCTTAATAACGTTAAACGAAATCGGCAAATGTTTAAGCTCATAAATAATATCTTGCATTTGAAGCGTCCTTTTATAGTATCCTGACGATACACTGGGGATCATCTGCTCTTTTCGTATAACCTGCGTTTTTTCATGTTTACCGTCCGGAGTGTATGTGTCCATCACAATATTTCTTGCTTGCAGCTCATAAAAAGAAGAATATTTCACCACAATATAAGTGATAATTCTTTCTTCTCCAAAAACAACAATGCTTCCGTCCGACAATTCATGAATGCTCTGTATCGCCTTGGAATAGAGCCTGTCCTTCTTTTTTAGCTTGCCTGTATTCGGCTCATAATCTTTGTAGGTAAAACCTTCATCATCCAGACTGGCATCAAACATCAAAGTAAAGTGTCCATCATGTTTCTTTTCTTTTTGATAACCTGCGCTACTTTTGTAATAACCCGTTATAAAAATTCTCTCCCCCGAAAGAAGCTTTATTTTTGTATCGCGAACACCTTTAAAGGGATATTGTTTTACAATTTTTTCTGAAACGGCTGAATCCTCTATTTTCAGCAACTCCAGATAAGAGGCGTCAATAAACCCCTGTTTATTGTACGACGTGGAACTGGCAAGCAAATAAACAACGCCCTCATTGGATACAGCGACATCATCAAATGAAAAACGAGATCCCTTGAAGGTCGGGAAGATTTTCGCATAGGTAAGAATATCGCCTGTTTCATCAAAAACGAAAACAAAACTGCCATTATAACCGGCTTTTTTATTAAGTACTTCGGTAACAACGGCAACTTTTTTACTCTTATCGTCAGATGTTGCGGTCATGTAGCGCATCCCTGACTTTTTCTCAACTTCAAACATACGTAATGTTTTAGCAGACAGAGTATTGTCTGAAGTGTTGAGCGTGTGTTTTTTGACCTCCAAACTGATTTTTGTTTCCTTAATGGAGATCAAGCCAATGTAATCATCTCCCTGAAAATTGAAAAGAATCTCTTCTTCCAACTCTTCAGTTTCAAATGTAGTAACTTTTTTAGTGTCCTGACTTACTTTGCAAACGTTTTTGTTGTCTAACAACAGGTAATAGTTTCCATTGTACTCGCCCAGAAAGTCATAATTCTTAGGAAGACCCGAATATTTTCCAAGGCGTTTTTCAAACATTACGGTATGGTTATTCGAGATTTTTACTTGCCCGAAAACTTCAAAACTGCAAATTAAAAGCAGTATTAATGCGTAATTTTTTTTCATGATTTCTTTTTTAATGTTGAATAGCAAAGATACGCCTTTTTTAGTTATCAAGTGCCAAGAACAAAGAAATGTATAAAAGCGTTATTCACAATTCGTTATTCTCTAATCTACACTCTACTAACTAAAGAAAAGCTTGCAACCGTGCATCAAACTTGTCGAACAGTATTGTACGTTGCTGTTCGCGTGTCAGGTTGGAGGTGTCTAAAAGCCATGCGTCGTCGGCTTGCCGAAGGGGACTTTCTTCCCGTCGGCTATCCCGTTCATCCCGTGCGCAAACATCGGCAAGGACAGTCTGAAAATCAGTTGTCTGTCCCTTAGCCTTTAACTCCTCAAAACGGCGCATAGCGCGTACTTCCGGCGTAGCCGTAACAAACACTTTCAGTTCCGCCTGAGGGAAAACCACCGTGCCAATATCGCGACCGTCCATCACAACACCCTTTTCTCTGCCCATTAACTGCTGTTGACGCACAAGCTCCCGCCGGACAAATTTCAGCGTACTGACACGACTTGCCGCATCACCCACAGCCAGCGTGCGGATGTCTGCCGTTACATCCTCATCTCCCAGATAGACATGCTGCAACCCTTTATCCATATTTTTTAATGTAATATGTACACGGTCAAGCTGTTTTTCCAGCGCTTCGCCGTTGATAGCATCGGGGGTAATCCAGCCGTTGCGGATGCCGAACAGAGCCAACGCCCGATACATAGCGCCCGTATCCACGTAGATATATCCGGCATATTGAGCCAGCTCTTTTGCCATAGTACTCTTACCGCACGACGACAAACCATCAATGGCAACCACAATTTTTTTCATAAGAAAAGAATATCAGTTAAGTTATTTTACGCCAAACTCCGAAAGAGCGGTACTCAGGGTGAAATGGTATGATAAATTGCCCACCTGATAGGGCGTCAGGGCGAATCCTGCGCGGAATTTGTAGATTTTCACCGCCGCACCAAAGGAGAATCCGGCAATGGATCTCGTATTAGTGTCAGACCCCTCTTGGTTAATAAAGTTGGTAATGGACATCTCTTTGCGGCGACGGTGATTATAACTTGCCACAAGAGAGAAATTTTTAGAGGGAATAATTTCCACCGAAAACACAACATGCCGAAAAAGCATATCCACCCATTTAGTATCGTCGGTGGATGTAACATAAGTAACGTTTGAGGAGCGTTCATAGGCAAGATTCCAGCGTTGCAGGTTATGCAACGTCATTGACAGGCGGATGGGGGCGTGCCGAAACTTTTGCGACACACCAAGCTGAATATCTAACGGCAGCCATTCCCTGTGCTGCTGTCCGTCGATGGAATAGTATCCCTTAAACTGCCAGCCAATGTTACGCACCACCAGTCCCGCCGAAAACAGCGCACTGTCGTTGTGATAGGAAATGCCCAAATCAAACGCCGTCCCGAAACTTGTATAGCGTTCATAGACGGAATAGACAGGTTTAAATGCGCCGCCGACCGTAAAATATTTGGACAGCGTTCTTGAGTATGCGATGTTGAGGGCGATGTCTTTGGCTGTAAATGTTCCGAGCTGCACGTCAGCATCGGTCGTTTCGAGAAACTTGCCGTAATCGAAATAATGAATACCATAAGCCGTATGATTTTTTTCTCCGAAAGAGCGACCAAAAGCCACCGACCCAAACT
Source organism: Prevotellaceae bacterium (assembly GCA_031270565.1). GTDB lineage: Bacteria > Bacteroidota > Bacteroidia > Bacteroidales > Paludibacteraceae > F0058. The sequence continues at coordinate 1,456 of JAISXJ010000183.1, read as the reverse complement.
TAATGTCGGCAAGATAATCGGCAAAATTGAACGTCATCATATTATGGCTTTCGGCGGAAAGAAGTCCCGGATTATTGAACGCCAAATTAATATCATCATCAAAAATAGACACGTTAAAGCCGCCATAGCCTACCGTACGCGCCGAAGATGGCAAATTGAGAAACTGATACGTTCCTCTGCCCGCCTGAGCAGCCACCTCAACCAGCGCAATGACGATGAAACACGCCGTTACAAACGTTCTATTTGGAGAAAACGCCGTCATAACAGAAATGCAGCAAATAGTTTGGCAATCCGTTGATTATATCCTCTGACCATCGACTGCACCACCTCTGCTGCCGGTGGCAGGTCGTCGATGAGCGATACGATTTGACCGATTTCAAGTTCGCCCTCCTGCAAATCTCCCTCGAACATACCCTTTTTCGCACGTCCCTTGCCAAGAATGGCTCGCAGTTCTTCGGGTGTTGCGCCGCGTTCTTCGGCTTGCTGTATTTGAAAAAAGAGGTCATTTTTAATCAGTCGCGTTGCGCCTGTTTTTTTCAGGGAAAGCATTGTATCGCCTTCCTTAAGGGTCAGGCAGAGCTGTTTAAATGCCTCTGAGGCGGAACTCTCCTGCGTGAGGGCAAAGCGCGTACCCACCTGTACGCCATCTGCGCCAAGTGCGGTTGCGGCTGCCATACCGTCGCCTGTGGCAATGCCGCCGGCAGCAATCAACGGCAACTCGCCCACTGCACGACGTACCTGAGGAATAAGGGTCAGGGTGGTGGTCTCTTCCGCGCCATTGTGTCCGCCGGCTTCAAAACCCTCTGCCACTACGGCATCCACGCCGGCTTCCAGACACTTGACTGCAAATTTCGAGTTCGACACTACATGTGCCACTTTTATACCCTCGTTTTGCAACTTTCCCGTCCACACTTTGGGACTGCCTGCCGATGTAAACACAACAGGGACGCCCTCTTTTATCACTATGTTGATAATCTCTTCCATTTGAGGATAGAGCATTGGAATATTCACGCCAAACGGTTTGGATGTGGCAGCCTTGCATTTAAGAATATGTTCCCGCAGCGTTTCGGGGTGCATCGACCCTGCGCCAAGAAGCCCAAGCCCCCCAGATTCACTCACTGCCGACGCCAGACGCCAGCCACTGCACCAGACCATGCCGCCGGCGATGATCGGGTATCGAATTCCAAACAGTTGACAAACTCTATTTCTCATGACATTTTTCTCCTGATTTGTTTAAACAGTTATTCATTATCGTAAATGCAGATACGATGATGACAGTAAAATAAAACAGTGCAAAAGTAATGTTTTTTTGGAGAGTTTGCCGTATGCGGCAAAAAGCGGTTAATTCTTTTTTTGAGGTGCTATGAAAAATATTTTACCTTTGCAGCGAATCTAAAACAGTAACCAATGGGACGCAAAAAGAAAGAACGCCCAAGCGAGTTTGAAATAAACCAAA
>JAISXJ010000170.1 GCA_031270565.1 Prevotellaceae bacterium | reverse complement strand
ATGACATCCGTGAGTATGCTGAACAGGTCGCTCGTTAGACGGGGCAGTACAACCTCTGTTTCCGGGTCTCCAAAGCGGGCATTAAACTCAATTACCTTAATGCCGTCAGCAGTCTTTATCAGTCCACCATACAAAACGCCGCAAAAAGGACATCCCTCATCCACCATAGCATCGGCGGTCTTCTGCATAATCCGCTTGAGCGCAAAAGTGTGGTCGGCATCTGTGATGAACGGCACGGGCGAGTAAGCCCCCATACCGCCGGTATTTGGTCCCATGTCGCCGTCGAAAGCGCGTTTGTGGTCTTGTGCCAGCGCCAGCGGATAGACATTGCGCCCATTTACAAGACACATAAAAGAAAACTCCTCGCCGCAAAGAAATTTTTCTATAAGCGCTCTCCCGTGTCCGAATCTCTTTTCTTTGAGCATCGCGATTAATGCGCTGTCAACCTCTTCGCGCGTCCGAGCGACAACCACACCCTTGCCCGCTGCCAAGCCGTCGTATTTGATGACCACCGGCACCGGCAATGTCAGACAATAGTTGAATGCTGTGTCGTAATCGTCAAAGAGACGGTAAGTGGCGGTCGGGATGTCGTATTTTTGCATTAATGCTTTGGCAAACTCCTTACTTGTTTCGATGCGTGCGGCGGCTTTGTTTGGCGCAAAAACAGGCAACCCTGCCGCTGTAAAGGCATCTGCAATACCTGCCGCCAGCGCCGTTTCGGGACCGACAACAGTCAGATTGACAGCATGAGCGATAGCAAAGCTCTGAAGCGCGGCAATATCCGTTTCGCTTATCGGAACACATTCTGCTTTCCCTGCAATGCCGGCGTTGCCCGGTGCAACGTAGATTTTACTTACCTCAGAAGAGCGACTTAACGCCTCTGCAAGGGCATGACAACGTCCGCCTGAACCTACAATCAATACGGTTTTCATAAAATATTTATTTAAAGAAAAACTTAGTGTTTAAAATGCCGTATGCCACTGAAAAGCATTGTTATTCCTGCGGCGTCGGCGCTGTTAACGGAATCGGCGTCGCGGACGCTGCCGCCGGGCTGTACAATGGCTGTTACTCCCATCGTGGCAGCAAGGTCAACGCAATCAGAGAACGGGAAAAAAGCATCGGAAGCAATCGTCAGTTGCGACGTCTCACCGCTGTTATGCGCCTGCATCAGCGCCATGGTAACGGACTGAATCCTGTTCATTTGTCCGGCGCCGATGCCAACCGTTACACCGTTTTTGATGACGACAATCGCATTCGATTTGACGTGCTTCACGATACGCATTCCAAACTGCATGTCGTTCAATTCTCCGGCAGAAGGCAACCGTTTGGTAACTGCCATTTCGGGCGTAAGCGTAACGTTCTCCATATCGAGCTGCTGCGCAAGTATGCCGCCCGTAACGCTGACATAATGTATCGGATGTTCATTCGATTTGTTCATATTGACGGTTATCAGGCGCAGATTTTTCTTTGAGGCAAACACGTTTAACGCCTCCGGCGTAAAGTCCGGCGCAATGACAAGTTCAAGAAAAACAGGTTTCATCAGTTGCGCCATAGCCTCATCGACAATGCAGTTTGTTGCTACAATGCCGCCAAAGATGCTGACTGTATCGGCGTTGTACGCCTTTTGCCACGCCTCAATGCCGTTGTGTCCGACGGCAGCACCGCACGGGTTCATGTGCTTGACAGCTACACAGAAAGGGTCATCAAACTCACGTACCATCGACAGCGCCGCATTGGCATCCTGAATGTTGTTATAGCTCAGTTCTTTTCCCTGCAACTGCTTTGCGAAGGCAAGCGAGTAGGATACCGGTTGTTTTTGTCGGAAAAAAGTTGCCGACTGATGCGGGTTTTCGCCGTAGCGCAACGTCTGTACACGGTCGCAGGCAAGGAACAGCTTTTCGGGCAACGACGCCTCTTTGCGCATATACGCAGCTATGCACATATCGTATTCTGCCGTATGAGAAAAGGCTTTTGCACTGAGGGAAAAACGTGTTTCAACAGTGGTGTTGCCGTGCGTATTAAGCTCGGCGAGAACGGTGGCATAGTCTGTCGGGTCGCAGACGACGGTAACATCGCGACAGTTTTTAGCGGCGCTGCGCAGCATGGACGGTCCCCCAATGTCGATATTCTCAATAGCTTCATCAATGCTGACGCCCTCTTTGATAATAGTCTGTTCAAAGGGATAGAGATTGACGCAGACAAGGTCAATGCACTCAATGTGATTTTCGCGTAATGCCTGCAAGTGGTTTTCGTTATCGCGTCTTGCCAGCAGACCGCCGTGTACGTTAGGGTGAAGCGTCTTGACGCGACCGTCGCAGATTTCAGGAAATCCTGTTACATCGCTAATGTTAATCACCTTGATTCCTGCATTTATCAGGAATTGCATCGTGCCTCCCGTAGCAATTATATGCCACCCAAGCCGTTCCAGCTCCCGCGCAAAATCTGCGACGCCCTCTTTGTTGCTTACGCTTATTAATGCTTTCATTGTATTTATTATAAAGTATAAAATTATGGACGAAAAGACCACATACAACCGCTAATCTCCTATTATTAAATTAATGGCTTCGGGATAAAGGTCGTGTTCAATAGCGTGTATCCGAGCCTCAATAAGGTTTCGGTCGTTGCCGTAATACTCAAATGCCCGCTGTGCAATGATTGTGCCGCCATCAATGGTGTCATCAATCAGATGTACCGTTACGCCGAAGACTTTTACGCCAAAGGCGTACGCATCATCAATGGCATGCGCCCCCTTAAATGCCGGTAGCAACGATGGATGGATATTTAAAATCCGTTTCGGATAGGCGTTCAGCAGCGTTTTGCCAACGATGCGCATATAACCTGCCAGACAGATTAAAGAGATTTGCCTTTCGATAAGTTCGGCGCAGATTGTAGCCTCACAGGCTGCTTTTGAGGCGTATGCCTTGGGGTCGAATAGGAAAGTGGGGATGTGATGCTTTTTAGCGCGTTCCACGACGTACGCCTGCGGGTTATCACAGAGCAACACGACCACCTCTGCCGCCACCGTTCCCGATTGGCACGCCCTGAGGATTGCCTCAAAATTGCTGCCGTTGCCGCTTGCAAAAATGGCTATTCTTGTCATAAATTCAGTGATTATTGGTTAGTGATTCACGCGGGACTGTGTCATTTTCGGGCAAGGCTTTGGCAACACAGCTTTTCAGTTCTGCTTCAAGTTGCGCAACCTGCGCGTCTGTTTGCCGGACAAAACGTTGATAAGATTCCGTGTCGTTATGTAGCGGACGGTGCGCCAGCGCATTGTTTATCTTTAAAATGCGTGGTAACAAACGTCGTGTCGGCATATCCAGGTAAGCTTCCGTAAAACGCTGCCAGATACATTCAACCCCCAAAACGGAAGGGTGAAGCAAATCATCGGCATAAAAACGGTAATCACGCAAATCGTCTATAAGAATTTCATAAGCGGGAAAATAGTGGACAAAGTCAAGTTGTCTGGACAGGGCTTCGGCAGCGAGCAGCAAGATTGCCTTATTAGTGCTATTACTCCGGTAGGCAGTGGCGGGATAGCGGACGGGACTGACGGAAAGAATAACCCGTAAATCCTTATTCCGCTTTTGTAAATCGGTCAGCAGCGGAACATACCTGTCGATAATTTCTTCTACCGTAATTTGCCGGAGAGTAAATTCGTCTGCCGGAAGTTTATGACAGTTGGCAACCGGATAGTCCTGATAATAATATACCCACGACGAACCAAATGTCAGTATAAGACCGTCAACGTATGGCAACCATTTTGCCGCTTCGCCGTAACGGGCATTGATTTGCTGAAGCGTCCTGCTCTGTTCTCGATGCGAAAAAGCGCCATGATGTGCCCAACTGTGCCATAAGCCGTCTGCTTCAAAGAGTTCTTCTGCAGAAAATGGACGATTTTCTATTAACCGTTCAAGCGATTGAGCAATAGAGAATGGATTGTAAATTACCCCAAAGGGATTTATAACTGTTTGAAAACGATATGCCTGTAATTTATTCCCAATATTTTCAGAAAAACATGACCCCAGAAGTAACAGGCGTTTGCTGTGAGAAATACAAGGAGTGTATGCAACAGGCGTAACAGTACGGAACTTCATAAGGAACAGAGATTATATTCAATAACTTAAATTCTTATCAGAAATCATTATAAAATCTTCACCCCGCACGAATGCGGCAAAAAAACCGGAGACTTGTATATCAGCATCAAGACATGTTATATTGGAAACAACCTCTGCCGGAGGTGCGCTGAAAAACGGCAGTGAAGCGCCCATTTCCGATTTTGCCTGCGAGAGAAAAGCGTTGTATGCGGCGTTGAGCGCGTCCACCCTGAAATTAATTGTGTCTCCTATTTCCAAGCCTCCCGGTATAAAACAGGGCAGAATAAAAGCGTTTTGAGAGGGGTCAACATACCAGTCATCTATCAGCATATAATATTCAAAGAGTGATTTGGGTTGATTATTTTTTCCGGTATAAAGACAGAAGAAATTATGCTGGTCTGTCGGCATTGCGCCATAAATAACAACCAAAGGGGTCATATTATAGACAAGTGGCGAAAGTGCTACCGAATCAATTTTTGGAGCCTGCGGCATCGTCGAAGAAGCACGGTAATGTTCCACAACTCCATCACCGTCAAAATCAAGCCGGACATTAAGCGTGTATGTTGTCCCCTGCAATCCGCAAACAGTGGAATCAGTTAAATAAATACCCGGCAAACTGTCAACTTCCCTGAGCAGATAAGATTCGGTTTCATCGGAAATCTCCACCCAAGCGCCGCTGACGGCGGGAGGTGTGTCGGTTGAAAAATACGGTATGGAACGGGTTATCTGAACAGAATGACAGGCGCTGTCTGCACTGATGCGTCCAAAAATAACCAGCCGTTCCGCTGCCGCTGAAGTATCAATGTTCAACCGCTCCCGACACGATGTTAAAAGCGAAAAGCCGATTAAACAGACAAGTGTTGCTAATGATAAATGTTTCATTTTTATAAACCAAACTGTTAAAAATAAAAATTCCACGTAACTGCGGGCACGATGGAGAAAAGATAAATCATTTCGGCATAAGACCGGGACGGATTCTGCTCCTCCTGCGTAAAATAAATTGTCCATGGATTCTTTCGGGCATAGGCGTTGTAAACGGAAAGGTTCAGTTCGTTTTGAAACCGCCTGTCTGCGGGAGAAAGCTTCCATGTCAGCGACAAGTCGAGGCGATGATAATCGGGAAAGCGATAGGCGTTACGGGCAGAGGGGACAGGCACGTATGATTCGCCTATCAAATAACGTCCTTCGGGATAGGTAACCGGTCTTCCTGTCGCATAAATCCAGTTCGCAGAGGCAGACCACCTTTCAGCAAAGTTATAATTTACTGCTATGGACACACTGTGGGGTCTGTCATAGGTAGAGCGATACCATTCATTATTATTTATCTCATCTATTTTCCTCATACTGCGAGAAAAAGCGTAACTAATCCAGCCGTTGAGCTTGCCTCCGTTCTTTCTAACCATCAGTTCAACACCGTAGGCGTAACCTTTTCCAAAACGCAACTCCGTATCAAGCGCCGGATTTCCAAAGATGACTGCGCGGTCTTTAAAATCCACTACATTGGTCAGATGTTTGTAATAAACCTCCAGAGAAGTCTCAAACATATTATCCTTAAAATTACGGAAATACCCCACTACGAACTGATTGGACAACTGCGGCTTGATGTTGGGTGAAGCCGGAAACCACAAATCCAGCGGAGAACCCGCCGAAGAGTTGGAAGCCAACTGGATATACTGCGCCGCACGTGAATAGCTCGCCTTTAGGGCATTTTGATTATTAAATTTATAAGAAACGCCCATACGCGGCTCAAGTCCGTGATGCGTATTATAGATTTGCCCTGCAGGCATTATCTGTCTGGAAGTTATCTGATAACCGTCCATGATAACCGCCTCTTTGCCGTTACCGATATTATGAAAAAAAGCGTAGCGCACGCCGTAACGCAGCATCAGCTTGTCAAAAGACATTTCATTCGAGACATAAAGAGCATGTTCTAAAGCAAAAAGGCTGGGCAGTTCGTAAGTTTGAATAACGGAAGCGGCTGCCGTGCCGCCCCCTTTGCCCGGATTAATAGTATGGTGAACAATCTGGTAGCCAAATTTCATCTTGTTAGTCTTGTTTACAGAAAAAGTAAAGTCCATTTTACCTCCGTAATCCGTCAGTTTGGAATCCCATGACTGCGCAATCTCCGGAGTCATTTCAGAGCCAAGATGATAATCATAGTAACTTCCCGTAAAGGAGAAATTAGCAAAAAGTCGCGGCGACAAAATACTGTTCCAGCGCACAGTAACGGTTCTGTTGCCGAATCCCATCGTAGCAACGGGCTTCATGGCAAAATAGTCGCGCCCAAAATATCCGGAAACGTAGATACGATTATTGTCATTAATCCTGTAGTTTACCTTAACGTTCATATCATAGAAATAGAGCGCGGTATTTTTCAGTTCTTCATTTCCGGATGCACGCAAAAAGAGGTCAGCATAAGTACGCCGACCGGCAACCAGAAAGGAAGCGCGGTCAGAAAACAGAGGCGCTTCCACAAGCACGCGACTGGCAATAGTGCCTATGCCTCCTGTCGCCGCAAATTTTTGATTGTTGCCCTCCTTTGTTCTGACGTCGGTCAGAGAGGCGAGCCTTCCGCCAAATGAAGCGGGAATATCGCCCTTATAAAGTTTAACGTCGCGGACAACATCGTTATTAAAAACGGAGAAAAAACCTAACAGATGGGATGCGCTGTAAACGGTAGCTTCATCAAGGAGGATAAGATTCTGGTCAAAACTTCCGCCGCGCACACTGAAATTAGTTGAGCCTTCCGCCACAGCCTGTACACCCGGCAGCATCTGAATGACCTTTATAACATCCACTTCGCCGAGCATCGCCGGAACTGTTTTGACAAGAGCAGCGGTAAGACGCTCTACAGATGTTTCTGAACGGGAAATATTTATGTCGCGCTGCTCGGCATTTATGCTTACTTCATTCAGATGGGTAGAAACGGGCCGAAGAACAATATTTAAACGGGTATTATGTCGGGAAACAGAAAGCGTATCCGTCCGGTAACCAACGTATGAAACCGCTATTTTGTGCATACCTTCGGGAAGAAAAAGGGAATAAAAACCGTATTCGTTAGTTACCGTACCGCCGTTGCCGTTAATAATATAAATGTTGACGCCCGACAGCGCTTCTCCGTTTGATGCGTCGCTTACATTACCGTTCACTGTGAATCCACTGTTTTGTCCCCATCCCGCCGGAGCGGTACTCAGAACTAGTATAAAGCTAATAATAATGCTTTTATATTTAGGCATAAATAATAAAAAGAGAGTTAAGTACAGGTAATGGTTAAGATTTTTTCTATGCGGCTTAATCTTACCATTTATATCAGTAAGTTTCTTTTTTTTCAAAAAAACTGCGCGGCAAAGATAAGGATATTATATGAAAGGGCAACGGTGCGAAAGTATGGGTTAATTCTTTTTTTGAGGCGCTATGAAAAGAATGAATAGTGAATAATGGCGTTCATTATTCACTATTCGTTATTCGTTATTCACTAATCGTTAAGGAGAGTTCGTCGAGTTGCACGTCGTCGATACGGCTTGGCGCGTCAATCATGACATCGCGTCCCATATTGTTTTTAGGAAAAGCAATACAGTCGCGGATAGAATCCACCCCAGCAAAGAGTGATACGAGACGGTCTAATCCATAAGCCAATCCCCCGTGCGGCGGGGCGCCAAACCTGAAGGCATTTATCAGGAAACCAAACTGTTCTTCCGCTTTCTCTTCGGAAAACCCGAGAAACTGAAAAATGCGCCGCTGTAGAGCGCTGTCGTGAATACGGATAGAGCCGCCGCCCACCTCTACGCCATTAATAACCATATCATAGGCATTGGCACGCACCTGTGCCGGGTCTGTGTCCAGCAGGGCAATGTCTTCGGGCTTAGGCGAGGTAAAAGGATGATGAATGGCATAGAACCGCTGCGTATCACTATCCCATTCAAAAAGCGGAAAATCAACCACCCACAGGCATGCAAAATGCTCTTTGTCACGCAGTCGAAGTCTGTTGGCAAGTTCCAGACGGAGTTCGCCAAGCTGTTTGCGGGTACGGTTTACATTGTCGCCGCAGAGTATCAGAATCAGGTCACCCGTCTGGGCACGAAAAGCGGCTTTCAGAAGTCCGAGTGTCTCCTGGGTGTAGAATTTGTCCACACTTGACTTAACGCCGTCATCATCTATTCTGGCATAAACCAGCCCTTTTGCGCCAATCTGCGGACGTTTTACAAAGTCGGTGAGTTCGTCAAGCTGTTTGCGTGTAAAGGCAGCTGCCCCCTTGACGCAGATACCACCAATGTACGCCGCTTCGTCAAAGAGCGAAAAGCCGTGTCCTTTCAGCACATCCATTAACTCAACAAGTTGCATATCAAAACGGATGTCCGGCTTGTCAGAACCGTACCGTTTCATAGCGTCGTGCCAGGTCATCCGCACAAACGGCTCCTGCATATCAATGCCTTTGAGCGTACGAAAAAGGTGCTTACTCATCCCTTCAAAAAGTTGCAACACATCTTCCTGTTCTACAAAGGACATTTCGCAGTCAATCTGCGTAAACTCCGGTTGACGGTCGGCACGCAGGTCTTCGTCGCGGAAACATTTTACAATTTGAAAATAACGGTCGAATCCGGCTACCATCAACAGCTGTTTAAACGTTTGCGGCGATTGAGGCAGGGCATAAAACTGTCCGGGATTCATTCGGCTTGGCACGACAAAATCGCGTGCCCCTTCCGGCGTCGATTTGATAAGCACCGGCGTTTCCACCTCCAGAAATCCCTGTCCGTCCAGATAGCGCCGCACCTCGATGGTCATTTTATGGCGCAGTTCGAGGTTGGCACGCACAGCATTTCGCCGCAAATCAATGTACCGATATTGCATACGAATATCATCGCCTCCGTCGGTATCATCCTCAATGGTGAAAGGCGGCGTTGCCGAAACATTCAACACCGTCAGCTCTGAAACAATAATCTCTATATCTCCCGTAGGCAGATGAGGATTCTTGTTGCTGCGCTCGGCAACCGTCCCAATAGTCCGGATGACATATTCGCGTCCGAGATGATTGGCTTCTTCGCATAAAACGGCGTCAATTTCCTGATTAAAGACCAGCTGTGTCAATCCGTAGCGGTCGCGCAAATCAATGAATGTCATCCCGCCCATTCTACGGATACGCTGCACCCATCCGGCAAGCGTAACGGTGCGCTTCAAATCGGCGATACGCAATTCGCCGCATGTGTGCGTTCTAAACATAACAAAACTACAATAAGGATGAATAAATAAAGCTCTGTCTTACGCATCTATACGGGCGTAAGTGGCATTTTTCTCAATAAATTCGCGGCGCGGCGCAACATCATCACCCATCAGCATAGAAAATATCTGGTCGGCTTCGGCGGCATTTTCAATGGAAATCTGACGCAATGTACGACGCTCGGGGTCCATAGTGGTATCCCACAACTGCTCGGCGTTCATCTCTCCCAGACCTTTATAGCGCTGTTGCGCGATGCCGCTCTCTTTGCCGTCTCCGTAACGGGCTATAAATTCAAGACGCTGTTTCTCCGACCAGCAATATTCCATAACCTTCCCCTTTTTACACAAATAAAGTGGCGGCGTGGCAATATAAACATGTCCATTCTCGATGAGTTCTTTCATATAGCGGAAAAAGAATGTGAGAATTAACGTGGCAATATGACTACCATCCACATCAGCATCGGTCATAATCACTACTTTATGATAACGCAGCTTACTGATGTTTAAAGCTTTTGAGTCATCTTCCGTACCAATGGTTACGCCAAGAGCGGTGTAAATATTGCGGATTTCTTCACTTTCAAAAGCTTTGTGTTGCATTGCTTTTTCTACGTTGAGGATTTTTCCCCGCAACGGCAGGATAGCTTGAAAAAATCTGTCCCGTCCGCTTTTCGCCGAGCCGCCCGCCGAGTCTCCCTCGACAAGAAACAACTCGCACTGGGCGGGATCCTTGCTCGAACAATCTGCCAGTTTCCCCGGCAGTCCACCGCCTGACAACGGTGATTTGCGTTGTACCATTTCACGTGCCTTTCGTGCGGCATTTCGCGCTGTGGCAGCCAGAATCACCTTTTGAACAATGGTTTTCGCTTCGTTGGGATGCTCTTCAAGAAAATTTCCAAGCGCTTCGCCAACAGCCTTATCTACCATGCCCTTAACCTCGTCGTTACCAAGTTTGGTCTTGGTTTGTCCCTCAAATTGCGGCTCAGCCACTTTCACCGAGATAACAGCCGTCAATCCCTCGCGGAAATCGTCTCCGGAGATTTCCACTTTCGCCTTTTCAAGCAGTTTGTTATCATCGGCATATTTTTTGAGTGTGCGGGTTAATGCCGTGCGAAAGCCCGCTACGTGCGTACCGCCCTCAATGGTGTTAATATTGTTGACATAGGAATGGAGATTTTCCGAGAAAGAGGTGTTGTACATCATGGCAATCTCCACAGGTGTGCCGTATTTGTCGGTGTTGATATAAATAACGTTATCAATCAACGGGTCGCGTGCGGAATCAATATATCTGACAAATTCTTTCAGTCCTTCTACCGAATAAAATTCTTCCGACTTGAAAGAACCGTCTTCATTTTGCTCCCGCCGGTCGGTGATGAGCAAACGAACACCTGCATTCAGGTAGGCTAACTCACGCAGGCGCGTGGCAAGAATATTATACTGATAAACCGTTTCTATGAAAATACTTTCATCGGGGTGGAATGTGATAATGGTTCCCGTGTCGCTGGCAGTACCGTCCTCTCGGACATCTTCCTGCGGTATGCCAAACCGGTATTCCTGACGATAGCGTTTGCCGCCGCGATGTACTTCCACTTCGAGCAGAGAGGAGAGCGCATTCACGCACGAGACGCCAACGCCGTGCAAGCCACCGGAAACCTTGTAGGAACCTTTGTCGAACTTGCCGCCGGCATGCAGGATGGTCATCACCACTTCGAGCGCCGATTTACCCTCTTTTTCGTGTATATCAATTGGAATACCGCGTCCGTTATCCCGTACGGTGATAGAGTTATCGGTGTTGATGGTTACTTCGATATGGTCGCAATAACCGGCTAACGCCTCATCAATGGAGTTATCTACGACCTCATAAACAAGATGATGAAGCCCCTTGACGCTGATATCGCCAATGTACATTGCCGGACGTTTGCGCACGGCTTCGAGACCCTCAAGCACCTGAATAGAGCTTGCGCCATATTCATTACCGGCGATTATTTTATCTTCTTCTGACATATAAGACAGTCTTTTTTAGATAGTTATACTAAATCATAATTGCTAACAACAAGGAGTACAAAGGTACAAAAAAATCCGGTAACAGCAGAGTGTAGTTTTTAGTTTTTAGAGTTTAGAGTTTAGTTTTTTGCCCGTTAGGGCATAAATATCAATAGAAAAACGGCTTTAAGCAGGCGTTTTTTGTCCGTCAGGACATATACCGTTAATGTCCTACGGACAATTCGGGCAGATAAAAATGGTTGTTTCTATTGATATATAAGCCGTAAACGGCTAGTAACTAAACTCTAATAACTAAAAAAATATTATTCACTATTCGTTATTCACTGAAAGAATATTATTCATTCTTCATTGTTCATTGTTTCCCGCTCCCGCAGATTTGTAATCTGTGGTTTGCTTGTTAAAGCAATCCTTTTTCTACCCCTCGTTTGTAACGAGGGGTAAATGGTAATCTCGTTTGTAACGAGGCAGGTCGTTAAAAACGACCGCCCAATAACTCCTCGTCAGAGACGAGGAGTAGTCCCACAGATTACAAATCTGCGGGAGCGGGGAACAAAGGTGTGTTGTCCGCTCGAACAACAGTATATTTTTTTAGAGTGTAGTTATTCGTTATTCGTGTATTTGTGGCTAAATTCCTCTCCTAAGGGGTCGTTAAGGACATTAAAGACATTAAGGACGTTAAGGGAACAAACTGAAAACTGAAAATATGTCCTAACGGACAAAAAAACTAAACTCTAAACTCTAAAAACTACACTCTAAAAACTGAAAACTCCCTGCGCCCTCAGCGGGCGATGTCCGTGTATGGCTGTTACCTCAAACGCGCTCCCAGCTGCGTCTCGAAACTCTTTATCAGGCGTTGCATGGTGTTGTCAATCTGTTTGTCGGTGAGGGTTTTTTCCGTGTCCTGCAAAATAAAATTAACCGCATACGACTTTTTCCCCGCCTCAAGATTTTTCCCTTCATAGACGTCAAACAGCGTAACGCGCTTGAGCAGTTTCCGCTCTGTGGTGCGTGCAACACGCTCAATATCATCAAAAGAGATGCGTTTGTCAATCAACAGCGCCAGGTCGCGTTTTACTTCCGGAAATTTGGGCATATCGTGAAACCGGATAATGCGTTTGGCAGCAAGTTTCATCAGAGGTTTCCAAAACAGGTCGGCGTAAAAGACAGGCTGTTTCAGTTCAAAACGCCGTAACACCGCCCCGTTAACCGTTCCGGCTACCGCCAGCGTCTCTCCTGACGCGGCAGTATAACGTAATGCCTCAGAGAGTAAGTCATCCGAAAAAGCCTCAACCGTCCACTGCGACGCCTCCAAGCCAAGCCGTTGCAAAACATTTTGTACGTGCGCCTTGAGTTCATAGAAGGTTACGGGTTCCGGCGCTCGCTGCCAACTCAATGCGTTGCGGTTTCCGGTCATCCAAAGCGCCAGATGCAATGTCTCAATATATGGTTTCAGGGGTTGCTCTCCGTCGGCGTTCTCTTTTTGATAACAGTAGCAGTTGCCAAATTCGTAGAATTTCAGGTCGGCAGACTGCCTGTTGATATTGTATGAAATGCTTTCCAGACCGCCAAAAAGCAGTGTTTGCCGCATTACATTCAAATCGTTGCTTAGCGCATTCATCAACTTGACACTCTGCTGCGCAGGAAATGTTGTCAGGTTAGCATAATAGTCGCCTTTGGTAAGCGAATTGTTGATTATCTCATTGAATCCGTTGGCGGTCAATTGTTCCGAAATGGTCTGCTGCAATGTTATAACATCCGGACGGGGGGTATAACTGAGCGTAGAACGTACCGAACTGTCCACCTCTATGCGATTGTAGCCGTAAAGTCGCAGAATTTCCTCTATCACGTCCACGTCGCGCTGCACGTCCACGCGATAGGCGGGAACCTGCAAATGGTATTCGTCTTCCGTTTTGGACAAAACGGTTATTTCAAGCGCATGAAAAATGGTCTCAATAACCGCTACGGGAATAACCTGACCAATCAGTGCATAGATTTTCGGCAAAGAGACGGTTACCTGAAAATCGTTAACAGGTTGGGGATAATGGTCAATGGCGCTGCCGACAATTTCTCCGCCGCATAAATCAACAATCAGCAATGCTGCATACCGGAGGGCGTAAAGGGTTATGGACGGGTCGGCTCCACGCTCGAAACGAAAACTTGAATCGGTGTTCAGCCCGTACCGCCGCGCACTTTGCCGTACCGTAACGGGGTTGAAATAGGCGCTCTCCAAGAATATGTCAACTGTTCCGGCAGTTACGCCCGAATCAATTCCGCCAAATACGCCTGCCAGACACATGGGATGTTCGGCATTACAAATCATCAAATCCGAAGCTGACAGCTTGCGTTCCACGCCGTCAAGCGTTACAAACGGCATACCGTCAGCGGCTCGTTTGACAACGATTTTATGACCGGTAATCTTTGCAGCGTCATAAGCGTGAAGTGGCTGCCCGAAAGCGTGCATCACATAATTGGTAATGTCAACAACCGTATTAATCGGGCGCAATCCAATGACCTGCAACCGTTCTTTCAGCCATTTGGGCGATTCTCCAACCGTTATGCCACAGACAGACACGCCGGTATAACGCAGACAAGCCTCCGTATCAACCACCTCAACCGTTACGGGCGGGGCAACGTCAATCTGCTCTGCATAGCGCTCAACAGACGGTTTTGTAAGGGGAACGTGCACGCCATTCGCGGCGAAAGAGGCTGCCAAATCACGTGCGACACCATAGTGCGACACAGCATCGGCACGGTTGGGAGTGATGTCCACTTCTATCACATAATCATCGTGAACATTAAAATATGTTCCGGCATCCAAGCCTGTGGGCGTGTCCGGCGGGAGTACGAGAATACCATCGTGACTTGTGCCGGTACCAATTTCATCTTCCGCGCAAATCATTCCAAACGATTCAACGCCTCTGATTTTAGACGGTTTAATAACGATGCTTTTCTCACCGAAATAAAGCGTTGTTCCGACAGTGGCGACAATCACTTTTTGTCCGGCGGCGACATTCGGCGCTCCGCAGACAATCTGCAACGGCTCTTCTTTGGCAATGTCAACGGTGGTAATATGCAGATGGTCGGAGTTTGGATGGTCAACACAGGTTAATACCTGCCCCACAACAAGCCCTTGCAGTCCGCCCTTAATGCTTTCCACCTTATTTACGGCGCCCACCTCCAAGCCAATAGAGGTAAGCATTTTTGCTGTCTCATCCGCCGAAACATCGGTAGCCAGATATTCTTTCAGCCAGTTACAGGAGATATTCATAAACGTTTCTATGGTTATAATGCCGACAAACGGCTATAAATCGGACAGTTCTTTTTGCTGAGATGTTTCACAGACGCTCAACCGGTCAATAAAATCAATGGCATCGTGCAGGGCGCCGGTAAATTTGCCAAAATCTTCCGGATAAAGAAAGATTTTATGTTTTTCAAATGTAACACCGACTGCTTCGTCGGTGAAAACATCCCGTTTCTTACTCTCGGTGATGGTCAGAAACAGGTCGCCCGCATTACTGCGTTTTACATCCAGATAATAGATGCGCCGACCGGCTTTGACAGCCTTTGAAAAGAGAATTTCAGGCTCTTTTCGGAATGTAGAATCTGCCATATTGCTCACAGTGTTTTATTATTTTTTTACGGAAGCAGGCGTTTTCTTCACGGCAGCTCGGGGTGTGGATACCGATTTGGAAGCGTGTATAGCGGCGGATGCTGTTGTTTTTGTCTTTTTGGTCGCTTCATTCTCCTGCTTTACGCCTTTGTCATCCTTTTGGGGAACGGCTTCCGGCTCGGAGAAATCGGTCAGTCCGGCGTCAACCAGAAGATTATACCAGATAATAATTTTCTTGATGTCTGTCGGATAGACCTT
>JAISXJ010000049.1 GCA_031270565.1 Prevotellaceae bacterium | reverse complement strand
GAGTTGCCAATACGGTGGCGAAGTAATAGCCAAATGCACTGAATTGTCGGGCAATTCCGCCATTTGTCTGCTGTCGCCATTTACTATTTTATGATGTGTATTCAATGTTAAATCCTTTGCTAAATTCTTTGGGTCAAAGATAGTCAAAATGTCGGGTCGTTGTGTAGAAAGTTATCAAATTTTACTTGTTGCCCAATGCTTGCAGTGTGTCGCTGTGCCATTACCGCCAACGTTTCGGCTGTATGCGACGTTTTTGCCAGCCCGAATAAGGGCTTTGTTTTGCCTGCAACCTCATTTTTCAGGGCGATGGTTACCGTTATCCCTTTATTTTCAATACTTTCCATCATTATCATCAAATTATTTATACCGCAAAGGTAGTAAAAAAATCAATTATACATAAACGCATAAAAAGAATTAACCGTTTTTTTGCAACAATGCCGGAGGCGTTTCATTCTTTATTTTTTACTAAGACATTTTATCGGGAAAATGTCTGTTCAAAGGCGTGAACCAGTTGCTCACGGACGGCATCAAGCGGGATGAGATGCCCCAACTCTGCCTGCATGGACGTTACGCCCTTGTCGATAAATCCGCACGGATTGATGCGTTGAAAATAGGACAAATCAGTATTGACGTTGAGAGCAAAGCCGTGCATTGTGATATAGTGGCTGCCGCGTACGCCGATGGCGCAAATCTTGCGCGTGCCACTGTTGTCCGTTAGCCAGACGCCCGTCGCGCCAGCCTGACGGTCGCCGGTAATGCCGTAGTCATCAAGTACCCGTATAATGGCTGCTTCAACTTTCGCGATATAGTTTTTCAGTCCAAGGTGAAATGTTTCGAGGTCAAAAACAGGGTATCCGACAATCTGACCGGGTCCGTGATAGGTAATGTCGCCGCCGCGATTGGTGCGAATAAGCGGCACAGAACCATCGTCAAGGAGCATATTGGCAGCCTGACCGTTTTTTCCCAAAGTATAAACATGCGGATGCGAACAGAGAATCAGCGTATTTGTCGTTGGTAAGCCGCTGCTTTTGAGCGCAATCTGCTCTTCAAACAGAACTGTTTGCCTGTTCCACGCCGAGAGGTAATCAATTTCACCCCAAAACTGAACCGTGAAAGGAGTTTGAGACATATTATTATGTTATTATACCGTCAATTATTGTTTTGCAGCAGTTCGCAGGCATTGGCACGCGCCGCCGAAGAGGGATTTTTGCCGCTTAACATTTCAGCAATTTCATCAATACGTTCATCACCGGCGAGGCGCGTGATACCGGTGAAAGTGGCAAGTGCGCTGTCTTTCTTGAAGACTTTATAATGGACATCGCCGCGCGCGGCAATCTGCGGCAGATGCGTGATGGCAATCACCTGCATCGAACGGCTCATACGGTGCAGAACCGCACCGAATTTTCCGGCAACATCTCCCGACACGCCTGCATCTATTTCATCAAAAATAATTGTGGGCAGACAGACGTTGGCAGCCATCAGCGCCTTGATAACAAGCATCAGGCGCGAAAGTTCGCCGCCGGATGCTATTTGTGAAACCGGCTGAGGCAACCGGTTTTTATTTGCCGAGAAAAGAAATTCTATCTCATCCCTGCCGTTTGTACGGAACGTTCCGGCAGCCGTAATCCGAATCGTAAATTGAACATTCAACATTCCCAGTGCAGCGAGTTGTTTCGTTACCAGCTCACTGACCGGCGCGACGTTCTGTATCCGCTTTTGCGAAAGGGCGTCAGCCGCTTCACACAGTTGACGCTCCACCTGTGCCAACTCCTTTTGCATTTGCTCAACAGCTTCATCGCAATGGTCGATGCGTTCCAACTGCGCCGCAAACTGCTCCTGCAATGCCAGCAACTCCTCAACGGTGGCGACGCGATGTTTCTGTTCCAGATTGTAAATCAAATCAAGCCGCTGCTCGACCCACTCCTTGCGCTGTGCGTCAAAGTCCAAATCGTTGAGGCGAAGATGAATGTCCGATGCTATGTCTTTCAAGTCAATGGCGGCGCTGTCAAGTCGCCGGACATAATCATCAGCTTGCGGCAGATGATTTCTCACACGTCCGATAGCTGCAAATGTCTCTTTTAGGGCTGCCACAACGCCGCTTTCTTCGCGATTCAGCAAGGATAATGCCGTTGCAAGGGCGGTTTTTACTTCGTGAATATGGTTTATGGTGTCAAGTTCCTGTTCCAGCGCCACCTGTTCGCCGTTGGAGAGCGAGGCTTCGCTGAGTTTGTCATACTGAAATTGTGCGTAGTCGCGGTCGGCACGCCACTGTTCGGCTTGCGCCGTCAAACGGGCAAACTCGGTAAGCAGGTCGCGGTGAGCATTAAACAGGGTGAGATACTGCGCTTTCTCTGCCTGCGTGTGCGCCATAGCATCCACCACGTCAGTCTGGAAATTAGTATTACCCAGCAACAGGCTTTCGTGCTGAGAATGAATGTCAATAAGCTGCGTCATAACGTCGCGCATCTGGGCGAGACTAACCGGCGTATCGTTAATAAAACTGCGCGATTTGCCATTGTCGGCAATCTCACGCCGCACAATGCAGTGAGGAAAATAATCTACATCCATTTCAGCAAAAAGCGTTTCCAACCGGTAAGGCGACACATCAAAGACGGCTTCAACCACACATTTGGTCTTTCCCTGCTGAATGACCTTCGTGTCGGCACGTTGCCCCCGCACCAGAGCCAGCGCACCCAGAATAATCGACTTTCCTGCGCCTGTTTCTCCGGTAATCACCGACAATCCATGTTCAAAGTCGATGCGCAGATGTTCTATCAGTGCATAATTATCTATTTCAAGAGATTGCAGCATAAGGCATTGTTTCTATTGTTTTATTTTTTCGTATTGCGAAATTGCCATAGGATTTACATCGGCAAGCACATTATAGACATCCTCTTTCTCTTTGGATGTGCCGTGTTTGGTAAAGATGTTAATGAGTTCGTCATTTTTCGCATCAAGGAAGGAGATAATGGCAATGGCGCCGGGTTGCTGGCGGTTGATGTCGCGAATGACCGGCAATCCTGCCGCAATACGGGCGCGGGCATTGTCGGTATTACCCGACATGGCATCCAGCCCCAGACGGTGGTATTCGTAGAAAAACTCTCGAAAGCGTTTAAACCGTTCGTCCAGCATATTACTGATTAAAGCATAGCGGTTTTGGTCATTGTCAAAGGCTTTCCATCCATCGCCGTCAGGCGCAGACCGGCTCTGGGACAGATTGACGATTTGCTCTGCCATCTGGAAACTCGGCGTTCCGCCTAAACGCTGGAACGAATCGCCGTCAAATCCGATAATCAGGTAGGCATAGTATGCCATAATAGCCGTAAGATTGTTGTCGTAGGTGGCAGTATTGATTTCAAGACGGTCAAACTCGGCATAGGTGAAATTCACCTGTTTGTCGCGGAAGTTGAGCAGCATCGTCAAATAGGAAGTGTTATGAACAGGACGGCGTGCCTGTACCTGCATTTCGCATACAAACGCTCCTGTAGAGGCGTCGTGGCTTTTGACAATCAGCGCGAATGTACATTCGATGCGTTCAGTGATGCCGAATGTCATTGTTGTCCAGCGGGAGTTGTTCATCAGTTCATTCAACGACAACTGCAACGCGTCGAACACCTGCCTGTTTGTGCCTTGAATCTGTGAACTGTTTACCGTTACATTGGCTTTCAGTTCCTGCGCCTGCACACTCACACCAATAAGCAACCCGATTACCGGCAGCAAAAATTTTTTCATATTAATCTATTTGTTAATGTCATAATTTGTGGGCAATGCCATTTTTTCTCTGTATAATGCCTCTATCTCCTTGACAATGTCGCCGGCGACTTCCTGTTTGGATTTGAGGTCGAATGCCTGCTGTTCTCCCGACGCTTTCAGGATGGTGATTTTGTTTGTGTCGCCGCCAAAGCCGGCGCCGGCATCGTTGAGCGAATTAAGCACGATGAAATCAAACCGTTTACGCTGCATTTTATCAAGGGCATGCGCTGTTTCATTATCGGTTTCAAGGGCAAAGCCTGCCAGAAATTGCCGTTCATGCTTTCTTCGTCCTGCCTCTGCGGCAATATCGCGTGTGGGACGCAGCTCAAGAGTCAGCCCCTGTCTGTCGTCTTTGCCGGAGATACCATGCCGGGCAGTGGCTTTAATCTTGTTTTCGGAAACGTGTACCGGCGTAAAATCCGCTACGGCAGCGCAAAAAAGTGCGCCATCGCACGCGGGAAATTCCCGCATGACAGCCTCAAACATTTCGTCGGCGCTCTCCACATTCACCCGACGAATATTCGGATGAACGGTTTGTAAAGATGTTACACCTGCGACAAGCGTTACATTCCACCCTTTTTGCGCACACGCTTCTGCAAGAGCAAATCCCATTTTTCCCGTCGAATAATTACCGATAAACCGCACCGGGTCAATACGTTCATACGTTGGTCCGGCAGTGATTACTATTTGCATTGGATTGCTCTCCTTATCGTTAGAGTGCGTCATCAAGGTAAGCTACGATGTTTTCCGGCTCTTCCATACGCCCCTTGCCTTCCGTTCCGCAGGCAAGTTCCCCATAGCTCGGCTCAATAAACTGCACGCCAAAAGCTTGCAGTTGCCGCATATTACGCTGAACAACGGGATGTTCGTACATTTTGTTGTTCATTGCCGGAGCGATAAAGACAGGCTTGTCGAATGCCAGAAAGGTGGTAGAGAGCGCATCGTCGGCAATGCCGGATGCAAATTTGCCGATGATATTCGCCGTTGCCGGCGCTACCAGCAGGGCGTCTCCCCAGTCGGCGTGAGCAATATGCTCGGTAGAAAAGTGAGTCAGAGGCTCGAAGACCTCAAAATAGACCCGATTACGTGACACCGTTTGCAATGTTACCGCCGTAACAAACTGCAAGGCATTAGCAGTTGCAATCACTCTGACCTCCGCGTTTTCAGCAATCAACTGACGGATAAGTTCGGGACACTTGTAAGCAGCAATACCGCCCGAAATGCCTAACAATATTCTTTTTCCCTGTAACATAAGATAATTGTAAATTCAGGTTGCAAAGATACGCCTTTTTTTAGTTTTCAGTTATTAGTTTTCAGTTTTCAGTAAGTTCAAACGGTAAATGTAACTGTAGTTGCATTGGCTACTTGAATCTGCGTTTTGCACTTTGAGCAGCACAAACGCTCCTATTTAAAGAAAATCATGTACTTTTGCACCACTAAAAAAAAGGGTGCGGAATATTCTATTTTGCCTGTCAGGCAAGCGTATCGGCATCTAAAAATATCTACCGTATGCAACACATCCGAAATTTCTGTATTATTGCTCATATTGATCATGGTAAAAGTACGCTGGCAGATCGCTTACTCGAATACACAAATACATTATCAGCAAAAGATTTACAGGCACAGGTGCTCGACGATATGGAACTGGAACGCGAACGCGGTATCACCATCAAGAGCCATGCCATTCAAATGCATTATGTCAAAGAGCGCACCGACTACACTCTCAACCTGATAGACACGCCGGGGCACGTTGATTTCTCATACGAAGTGTCGCGCTCCATTGCGGCATGCGAAGGCGCATTGTTGATTGTCGATGCTACGCAAGGTATTCAGGCGCAGACTATTTCAAATCTTTATATGGCAATTGAACACAGTCTGGAGATTATTCCGGTGATAAATAAAATTGACGTGGAGAGCGCCATGCCCGACGAGGTGGAAGACCAGATTGTGGAACTGCTGGGATGCGCACGCAGCGAAATTATCCGTGCCAGCGGTAAGACAGGCGAGGGCGTTCACACAATACTCGACGCCATTGTGGAACGTATTCCCGCCCCAAAAGGTGATACTGCTGCGCCGCTTCAATGTCTGATTTTTGATTCGGTATATAACTCTTTTCGTGGAATAATTGCCTATATCAAGGTTATTAACGGCGTTATCCGCCCCAAAGATTTCGTGAAATTTATTTCTACGGGAAAGGAATATGAGGTGGATGAAGTGGGGATTTTGCGCCTTGATATGGTACCGTCTCAGCTGTTGAGTGCGGGAAATGTGGGTTATATCATTTCCGGAATCAAAACCTCGAAAGAGGTGAAAGTTGGCGACACGATTACGCATGTCAAAAATCCTGCGCCGGAGGCAATTGCAGGCTTCGAGGATGTAAAGCCGATGCTTTTTGCCGGTGTATATCCGATAGATACTGAAGATTTTGAAGACCTGCGGTCTTCCATTGAAAAGCTGCAACTCAATGACGCCTCACTGACCTACGAACCGGAATCGTCTGTGGCTCTCGGCTTTGGATTCCGCTGCGGCTTTCTGGGACTGTTGCACATGGAGATTGTGCAGGAGCGGCTCGACCGCGAATTTGATATGAATGTCATTACCACCGTACCGAATGTTCCCTATCGTGTGTTCACCAAAAAGGGGGATGCTTTTGAGGTGCATAATCCGTCGGGACTGCCTGATATTATGGCGATAGAACATATTGACGAGCCTTATATTCGCGCCTCCGTCATCACACAGACCGACTTCATCGGCTCAATTATGACGCTCTGTCTGGGCAAGCGGGGAGAGTTGGTGAAGCAGGATTACATCTCTGCCAATCGCGTGGAACTGATTTATGACCTGCCGCTTGGTGAAATAGTTTTTGATTTCTACGACAAACTCAAAAGCATCTCCAAAGGCTATGCTTCGTTTGATTATCAGCCTCATGGTTATCGTCCGGCGCGGCTTGTAAAGTTGGATATTCTGCTTAATGGCGAATCGGTGGATGCCCTTTCGTCGCTTATTCACTTTGACAATGCACAGACGCTTGGACGGCGTATGTGTGAAAAGCTGAAAGAACTCATCCCGCGTCAACAGTTTGACATTGCCATACAGGCGGCTATCGGTGCAAAAATCATTGCCCGTGAGACCGTGAAAGCGGTACGCAAGGATGTAACCGCCAAATGTTACGGTGGCGACATCACCCGAAAGCGCAAACTGCTCGAAAAACAGAAAAAGGGCAAAAAACGGATGAAGCAAATCGGCTCGGTTGAAGTACCTCAAAAGGCATTTCTTGCTGTGCTGAAGCTGGACTGAAATCAGCACAGCCAATTGTAACGCTCTCAAACAGCATTTTTTCTCTGTTGCTTTAACAGGGCGGCAAGAAAGGTTTTCGACAACAGATTGATAGCTGAGCCGTCCTTAAAATGGTCGGATGAGAGTCAAATTCCCCCTTTGAGGTTAATATATATTTGTCCTTTTTTGTGTTTGCGGGAGCAGTTTTTTTTGTTACAAAATAGTCCTTTGTATTTTTTTTAATTTCAGGATAGTGTAGAATTTTTCATCCATAACAGACCGTTATGATAATGCACAATTTTAAAATATCTGTGCAAAATAAAAGCACTAAATATTCTCTCATTGCAGAGGGGTGGTAAAAATAGGTTTCCTTTGCACCTCAAAAAAAGTATCCTTAGTTATTAATCTAAACATTTTTAATCATGTCAGAAATTGCTAATAAAGTAAAAGAAATTGTTGTTGAAAAGTTAGGTGTTGATGTTGCAGAAGTAACAGATACCGCAAGTTTCACAAACGATCTTGGCGCCGATTCTTTGGATACGGTGGAGTTGATCATGGAGTTTGAAACGGCATTTGGTATTCATATTGCAGAAGAAGATGCCGAAAAAATTTCGACAGTAGGTGAAGCTATCGCCCACATCGAAAAAGCAAAACAGTAACAGTTTCACCCCTGACTTATGAAATTAAAACGAGTAGTAGTAACAGGCATTGGCGCCGTTACCCCACTTGGTAATACTGTCCCGGATCTCTGGGACAGTGTTATAAGTGGGCGCAGCGGAGCCGCTCCCATTACGCATTTTGACGCATCCAATTTCAAAGTGCGCTTTGCCTGCGAGGTCAAGAACTTCAATCCCAGCAATTATTTTGAGCCTAAAGAGGCGCGTAAAATGGATCTCTTCACACAATATGCTATGGTGGCGGCTCAAGAGGCTGTAACGGATGCAAAAATTGATGTGGAGAATGAGAATCTTGATAAAATAGGTGTTATACTTGGAGTGGGTATCGGAGGGATACGTACTTTTGAAGAGGAAGTTACCTCCTATGCCACTCATCCTGAGTTAGGACCCAGATTTAATCCGTTTTTTATTCCCAAGATGATTGCGGACATCGCTCCCGGACTTATTTCTATTAAATATGGATTTCGGGGGATGAATTTCACGGTTACATCAGCTTGTGCATCCTCTACCAATGCCATCTGTGACGCTTTCAACTATATTCGTCTGGGAAAAGCCAATATTATTGTTGTCGGCGGAGCGGAAGCCGCTATTTGTGAATCGGGTGTGGGCGGCTTTATTTCTATGCACGCCCTTTCCACACGAAATGATTCGCCCGAAACAGCTTCGCGTCCGTTCAGTAAAAGTCGCGACGGGTTTGTGCTTGGCGAAGGGGCTGCCTGTTTGATTCTCGAAGAGTATGAGCATGCTGTAGCACGCGGTGCAAAGATATATGCCGAAGTGGCAGGATGCGGCTTGAGCGCTGATGCTCATCATATCACAGCGCCGCATCCCGAAGGAAAAGGCGCGGCTGCAGTCATGCGTGACGCTCTGGAAGATGCTGAAATACGTCCGGAAGATATTGATTATATCAATGTGCACGGCACCTCAACACCGCTGGGCGATATTGCCGAACTCAAAGCCGTGAAAGAGGTATTTGGAGAAGCTGCCTATAAACTGAACATCAGTTCTTCCAAATCAATGACCGGACATTTGCTTGGCGCTGCCGGAGCTGTGGAGTCTCTGATTTCCATATTGTCTGTTGCGAATGACATTGTTACACCAACCATCAACTTTACCGAAGGTGATGAAGACCCCGAAATCGACTATGCCCTGAATCTGACGTTTAATACGGCTCAGAAACGAACAGTTCGCGCCGCGCTTTCCAATACGTTTGGGTTCGGAGGACATAATGCCAGCGTTATTTACAAGAAATTATCTTAAAAAAAACGTTCCTGACGACAATTATTACTATGCGAACGGCATAAGTGTGCGTTGTGTAAAAGAATAAGCCGCTCCAAATAAAAAGTAAAAGCCTCCAGCGATGGGGGCTTTTTTAGTTTTTAGTTATTAGAGTGTAGTTGTTAGTGAATAAC
>JAISXJ010000027.1 GCA_031270565.1 Prevotellaceae bacterium | reverse complement strand
GCCACATCTTCCTGCAGTTCGCCTTCTGCAAAAATATTCCGGATATGTTCGGTAATCGTTGTTCGTCCCTTTCCAAACAACTGTCCCATTTGTGCTTGCGTCAGCCACACCGTTTCATTTTCGAGGCGTACTTCCAACTTCGTTTGCCCGTCTTCTGTCTGATAGATGACAATCTGCGAACCTGGGTGATGATGTTTGTCTATTCTGTCCATTTTGTAATTTGTAAAATCTTTACACAAAAGTACAAAGATATTTTGGATTTCCGTTTTAGCAACAAGACCGGTTAACCCCTTTTTTCGTTTGCGTGTAATTGAGGATTTTATGCTACCTTTGCTGCCCGATTTTTTTAACTCACGGGCTCTATACAAAAAAAAACACAGGCGTTTTTATTTATCTATAAAGAAACGAGCTATGAAAAAAATTTTCTGTTCCGCAGCGATAACGCTGCTTTTGACTGCTTCAACCGGACTGCGGGCATCTGTGCCGATAGGATATTACTATCTGGCGGACGGCAAGCAAAAAGATGCCCTGAAAACTGCTCTGGCAACCATCGCCTCACGGGCGAATATGCTCTCGTATGGCAGCGGCGAGGGATTTACATGGCAGGGATTCTACCAAACCGACCGCAACAACGACAACTCGGTAATAGATATGTATTCCGATGAGGTGCGTTATTTTACCGGTACGTCAGCGGCGGTGAGCGGGATGCACATCGAACATTCTCTGCCCAAAAGCTGGTGGGGGTCGTATGCAAATAATGCCTACAAAGACCTTTATCATCTCTATCCCGCCGACGGCGCCGCCAATTCCGTCAAGAGCAATCTGCCGCTGGGCGTGGTGGGAACTGCTTCTTTCAGTAACGGCAAAAGCCGTGTTGGGGCAAACATCTTTGCCGGTTACACAGGTAACTGCTTCGAGCCGGACGATGAATACAAGGGCGATTTTGCCCGCTCCTATCTCTATATCTCCACGGTGTATGAGAATCTGGCTGCGCAATGGTCGTCGCCGATGATGATGAATAACACCTATCCCGTCTGGCAGGCATGGGCTATCAAGCTACTCTTGCAATGGCACAGAGACGACCCTGTCAGTCAAAAGGAGATGGACCGCGCAGAAGCTATTTACGCCATACAGGGCAACAGGAATCCATTTATTGATTATCCCAATCTGGTTGAATACATCTGGGGTGCGGATACGCTTAATACCTACCATTTCCCACAGGAAACCCGTCCTTTTCTTGTCTCGCCTTCCCGCTGGGACAAGATTGACTTTGGAGCGGGGATGTTGCATGTTGCCGTTTCTGCGTCGATAGATATTTTGGGTAAAAATCTCACCAAGCCGTTGCAGTTAACCATAAAAAATCACACGTCGCAACTGGAGCTGTCAACATCAACCGTCAGTGTGGCTGCGGCAAGCGCCGGTACAACGTTAACCCTTACTTTCAATGCATCTGCCGTTGGCGTAACAACGGATACGCTGCTTATTTTTGGCGGAGGGCTGTCGGATACGTGCGCAGTGCCGATAAGCGGCATTGCTTCGCGAGACTTTATGTCTCTGGAAGCCGCCGACATTACCTCAACATCTGCCAGCCTGCAATGGATGAATTATCCCGCCGCTACGGGCTACCAGATTGATGTCAGTTCGGGCGCAACTCAAGCCGGCGACATCTTTTTATCCGCCTGTCTCGAAGGCTCTTCGTGGAACAAAGCCATAGCCATCTACAACGGAACAGGGCAGACGGTTGATTTGTCGAAATACAGCCTGCGCAAACAGAACAACGGATTAGGCGCTTTTATCGGCAATTATCCATTAAATGGAACGCTTCCCGACGGACAAACCTGCGTCATTGTACACGAAGCGGCAGACCCTCAGCTGCTGGCGCTGGCAGATATGGTAACCACCGCGTCAAGTTCTCAATTCAATATCCTGTCGTTTAACGGCAACGATGCCGTAGCGCTTTATCACGAGGGAATTATGATTGACGTTGTCGGTGAAGTTAATAATCAGGATAACTGGGGCGAAGACATCACGCTGAAACGGCTGTCGTCCGTAACGCATCCCACCACACAATTCAACTGGAGTGAATGGACTACGCTTGGCACAGATGACTTTTCAGCATTACCGGCACACACCATGTCGGGGACTGCATCCACGCTCATAAATCAGTACACCGCCACAACAAACAGTTATCTCATTACCGGTCTGATGCCCTCCAGCGCCTATATTTACAGGACATCGGCGCTTCTGGCGGGTGGCTCTGTGGCTGCGGTCAATTCCGTTCAGTTTACAACAACGCCGCTGGAGACGCCGGAAGCGCTTAGCCCGACATATATTCACGAAACAGGGTTTACCGCCAACTGGGAAGAAACGCCAATAGCAACCGCATATCTGCTTGACGTATTTTATTGGACAGCATCCGGAACGCAAACATTCTCCGAAGGATTCGACGACGTTGGCAGCAACGGGAAACCCTTACCTGCCGGATGGACGGGCACAGCGAGCGGTAACTACACGTCGACGGCAAGTTCGGGCGTAGCCATACCGTCCGTATCACTCAAAAATAACGGTGAATGGCTCGCCGTAACCTATCCTTCTACCATTTCGGAACTGTCGTTTATGTACCGTTATCCGACAAGCACAGCTGCCGGGTCATATCTGACGGTGGAAGCCGCTAACGGCGGGCTATGGAACACTGTAGATACGCTTTATTATGAAAGTACCGGTAAAAAGACCGCTCATTATACTTTTAAAACCACTGACAATTATCGTCAGTTCCGGTTCACATACGACAAAAAAGGCTCAGGCAATCTGGCATTTGACGATGTTGTTGCCGTCAGCTATCCCGATACGGTGTTTGTGCTGCACAATCAGACGGTAACCGGCGGAAGCTTTCCGGTAACGGGACTGACACTGGGACAGACCTATTTCTACCGCGTCAAAACAGTCTATTCGTCGGCGCTTTCAGCATGGTCGGAAGCGATGCAGGTTACCACACAGGAACCGGTCAACACGAATATACAGAACAGGGACGATTTCGCCGCTATTCGTGTTTACACCACCGCCGACGGCATACACATTACCGGCGCACCGGCGAAATCCGTATTGAAACTCTACACCGTAACAGGTCTGTGCCTGTTGCAACAGACATTATTTTCTCCCGAAGAATTTGTCCCTATGGCGCAGAAAGGGTTGTATATTCTCAGAATAGCGCTTCCGTCAGGCAACAGTCATACGGTGAAAATTGCCAGATAACAGCAGTATTTGTTCTTATTATTCCAATAAATATATTCTACTATGAAACGAATTTTCTTTTTACCCGTTGCCGCGCTGTGTTTTTTCTTATGGACGGCTGCTGCGCCTCCGGCGCTCTATTACGCATCCGCCGAAGGTTATGCCTCATCATCGCTGCGTACTAAATTATATGACATTATAAAAGGTCATACGGTAATCAGTTATGACGGTCTTTGGACCCTCTATGCCACTACGGATAAAACCGCCGATGATAAGATTTGGGATATGTATTCTACCTGTTCATTTACGTATGGCACTAAGCAGTGCGGCAGCTATTCTTCAGTTTGCGACTGCTACAACCGTGAACATTCCATTCCAAAGAGCTGGTTTAATGACGCCTCTCCCATGTATTCCGACGCTTTTCATGTCTATCCGACCGATGGCAAAGTGAACGGTCAGCGCAGCAACTATCCCTTTGGAGAGTGTGCGAACGGCACATCATTAGGCAGCAAGGCGCTTGGAAAGCTGGGAAGCTCTACCTTTACGGGCTATTCGGGTACGGTCTTCGAGCCGGACGATGAATATAAGGGCGACTTTGCCCGCACCTATTTCTATATGGCAACACGCTACGCCAATATCTGCGCCAACTGGGGCAACGACGTATTCGGGTCGAACAACGGACTGACCGCCTATGCCGTCAATCTGTTTCTTAAATGGCATCGGCAAGACCCTGTTTCATTAAAGGAGACTGACCGCAACGATGCCGTTTATGCACGTCAGCGCAACAGGAATCCATTTATTGACCATCCCGAACTTGCGGAATATATCTGGGGCAATCGTGTGGGGCAATCGTGGCAGGCAGGCTCGGCGCTGGACGAAAGTTTTTGGGAGGCGGTGGAGGTGCTGCCAAATCCGGCAAGTGATTTTGTAACGGTGAAATGCGGGTCGGAATTGCCTGTGGCGTACTCTCTGTTCAACCTCGCCGGAGAGTTGCTCAGGCAGGGAGTTACCGTTTCGGGCAGCCGTATCAGTCTGTCGATGCTGCCGAGCGGCGTTTATCTAATGCAACTCACCATTGCCGACAGGCGTTTGATGAAAAAGATTGTCATTGCCAAATCTTCTTCCGGACTTTAATCTCTTTGTCCTTTAATAAAAATAAAAACGAAGAAGCCTCCAGCAACGGGGGCTTTTTTCTTTAACGTTTAATATCAATAAAGCGTCTCGACGCTCTCGGCAAGCCGTCCGCAGTTGCGGACGGGAGTTTGACAGCTCCGACACGTCGTCCGCAGTTGCGGACGGGAGTTTGACGGCTCCGACACGTCGTCCGCAATTGCGGACGGCGTGTTGACGATAAAATATTACTGTCGCTGAGCTGCGACGATGTCTCCCTGACGGCGTTCATTATTTATTATTCATTTTTCACTGAAAACTCTTGGTTTTTTGGTTCTTGGTTCTAATTAATTTACCTTTGCACAAAATATTATTGCTCAACCAGTCAAAGCCGTAAACAAAGAATAACCGTCATACATATTTTACTAATCATTTGATATGCAACCTCTGAAAATAACGCTTTTTATTGGCACAGTGTTCCTTCTCCTTGGAGTAATTGGCGTGTTGATGCCCGCAGATGGCGTACCAATCGGCAGTTTAACCCTGAAATTTCCTTCGCCAAAGTCCATCCTTACAGTGGAAAACGATACCGTCATCAATGTAGAAACCACTATGGCGAGCCTGAAAGAAGAGGTAACCCTTTCTCATATCAAAGAAATGAATGACAGTCTGCTGTTTTTCAAGACTTATCTTCAGCAGCATAAATCGCGCTTCCACTTGCCGCAGGATGACTATACTTTTTTAGACCGCTTTTTTGCCCTGTTAGACAGCGCGAAATACGGAACTTCCGCCATCCATATTACCCATTACGGCGATTCGCAGATAGAAATGGACCGTATCACCAATACCTTTCGGCAAACACTGCAAGAGCAGTTTTCGGGCGCAGGTGCAGGCATTGTTCCAGCCATACAGACCATTCCAACGTTGTCGGTGATGCAATCGTTTGCAGGAAATTTGAGCCGTTTTGCCGTCTATGGCGACACCTCGCAGATACGCGCATCGCACCGCCGGTATGGACTTTCAGGCAGTTTCGCGCAGTTGGACAGCAGCGCCACCATCTCCATTGTTGCCGCCAACTACCGTCAGACGGAGGAACTTGTTAAGCGATTTTCGCGCGTCATATTGCTGTTCGGGAACAACACCGCCAACTTTTCCGCCGTCTGCAATGGCGTTCCACGCACAGTATCCACCGCCCGCAAAGGCGTTACGCCACTTGTCTGGACGCTTCCCGCCCCCACTTCCCGCGTGTCGTTGCGGTTGAACGGTACTGCCGAAATCTACGGCATCTCTCTGGAAGGCACATCGGGCGTCACGGTGGATAATGTGCCTATGCGCGGCTGTTCCGGCACTATATTTACGCAAATGGATACGGCAATTCTGGCGCAAAGCTATCGTGCCATGAACGTGAAAATGATTATTCTTCAATACGGCGGCAATATGATACCCCAAATCAACGGAACGTCCGCCATTGAGCGGTATATGAAACAGATTACCGGACAGATACGGCATCTTCAACGCGCCAATCCCGATGCTGTGTTGCTCTTTATCGGTCTCGGCGATATGGCAAAACGCATCAACGGTACGCTGCAAACCTGTCCTTTTCTGCCTGCATTAAACGATTCACTGCGAAATACGGTTACCGCCTGCGGCGGCATCTACTGGGATATGTTTCGGGTGATGGGCGGGCATAATTCCATTGTGGCGTGGGCAAATCATTCCCCTGCGTGGGCAAGCGCCGATTATATCCATTTTACCGATGTCGGCGCCAAAGAGATTGCCACCGCCCTGTCGGATGCCTTTATGATGTATTACCGCTTCTACCGGTTGCGCCAAAACTGCAGTCCCGTATTAGTTAAATCAGTTATGAATCGAATATTATGACCGGAAAAATTCTGAAAACCATTGTTACCGTCGTGTTTTTCTTAAACAGTCTGTTTCTTCACGCCGTTGTTGATGTGCTTAAAACCGTTCCCTTGCTGCCGGTTTACAATCTTGAAGCCGACTCCATCTGTTTTCCCGCAGGCGGCGACACGGTAACGTTCAATCGCTTCTTTCAAAAGCTCGACCATCTGAATCATAGCGGCGCCGGCAGGGTGAATATTCTCCATATTGGCGGCTCACATATTCAGGCAGGCACTCTGTCCAACCGGATACGGCAAAACTTTGCCGCCATATTCCCGACTGCCAACCGCGATATGATATTCCCTTTTTCCGCTGCCAAAACCAATAACCCTTCCAACTACACCACAACTTATACCGGCGACTGGACTGTTGCCAGAAACATCCAGCATATCCCGTCTTATTCTTTGGGTTTAACAGGTATGTGTATCGGCACCGCCGACACTGCCGCAAGCATCGGCATAAAACGGAATGATTATTCGGCGTCATTTTCTTCCGTCTATGTTTTGGGGAATAATAACAGTTCTCTGGAACCTTGTCTGACGGTAGCGGACAGTGTTTATAATGGCGTTTATGACACGATTCAACAGGCATTTTACTTTCATCTCGACTGTCTTGCGGATGCTTTTACGCTGACATTCCGTTCCAAGCCCGATGCGGAACGCCGCGATTTTCAGTTGCGGGGGTTCTGGCTCGACAACACCCTTCCCGGCATCAGTTATGTTGATATTGGCGTGAACGGTGCAAGCGTCCCCGCCTATCTCAGGTGTCCGCTGCTGGAGCAAGACCTTGCCCTGATACAGCCCGATTTGTGTATCCTCTCCATTGGAATTAACGACGCCAGCGGACGGGAGTTTGATACCGTTGCCTTTCAAAACAATTATAAAAAACTGATTCACCGTATTCATTCCGTAGCGCCGCAGTGCGAAATCCTGTTCACCACCAATAATGACAGTTATCGCCGCGTAAATAAACGTTATTACAACAACAAAAACGGACTTCTGGCACAACAGGCGTTTTTTTCTCTGGCAAACTATTATCACGCGGGAGTTTGGGATTTGTTTGGCTTGATGGGCGGTTTAGGCTCTATGCAACAGTGGGAAGCGTATGGATTAAGCCGCCGCGATAAGATTCATTTCACACCGCAGGGCTATACGCTGCTCGGAGATTTGGTTTACAACGCCCTGATGCGCGACTACATAAAACATTCCCATTCTACCGTCGAACAGCTCTATGTGGAATAATCTGCTCACATATTTCAATCGGTTTTTAACGTTCGGTCAGGATCGCGTGTTTCTGTTTACGCAGTTTGATTTTTGGGTATTCTTTGCTCTGGTGATGCTGCTACTCAGTTTCATCGGCAACAGACGTCTGATGCGTAATGCCTTTCTCTGTGCTGCCAGCCTGTTTTTCTACTACAAAACGTGCGGATTATTTGTACTGCTGTTACTCTTTACCACGCTTTCCGACTTTGTGCTGGGACAGCGTATTTACAGGGCGTCCACCAGACGCAAAAAACAGCTGTTCCTCGTGTTGAGCATTTGCATCAATCTGACACTGCTTTTCTATTTCAAATACGCTTACTTCTTTACCGATGTTTACAATAATCTGTTCCATTCCGACAATGAAGTTTTTAACTGGTTTGCTTTATGGACAAATGAGATTGCGGGAAGTCATTTCACGGTAGAGAGGATTATATTACCTGTTGGCATTTCGTTCTACACGTTTCAGACAATCAGTTATGTAGTTGATATTTTCCGGCAAAAGATTACACCGGTGAAAAATCTGTTCGACTACGGATTCTATGTTGGTTTTTTCCCTCAGCTGGTAGCAGGTCCCATTGTCCGTGCCAACGAATTTATTCCACAACTTTATAAACCCTATTTTCTCACTAAAAAACAGTTTGGCATTGCGCTTTTCTGGATACTGAACGGGTTGGTGAAGAAAATGATTTTGAGCGACTATCTGGCGGTAAACTTCATTGACCGTGTCTTTGCCAATCCACTAATGTACACTGGCTTTGAAAATTTGATGGGATTGTTTGTCTATTCGCTTCAGGTGTATGCTGATTTTTCGGGCTATACCGATATTGCTATCGGAACGGCGATGTTAATGGGATTCTACCTGCCCCGAAATTTTCATTCGCCCTACAAGGCTACGAATCCGGGCAATTTCTGGAAACGCTGGCATATCTCGCTCTCGAAATGGCTTACGGATTATCTCTATATTCCTATGGGCGGCAATCGGCGTGCGACAGCGGCAACATTTCTGATTCTGGGCATCATTGGATTGGTGGTAACATTACTCTCAAACAGCCTGTGGGTAACGATAGCTGTGTGCGGTACGGCGCTGCTGATGGCGGGTATTGCGCTGTTTTTTCCACAAACGCGCCACAAAATCACGACGAATATCAACATTATGAACACGATGCTGCTCGGCGGCATCTGGCACGGCGCCAGTTGGAATTTTATGATTTGGGGCGGTCTCAACGGTGTGGGAGTGGTTGCTTTCAAGTTCTGGCGTTATTTCTCCTTAGCACGAAAAAATGCCGTAGTTGGCGTAGTGTTTGCCCTCTTTGTGCTGTTAAACGGCTTGTTTGACAAACCTGTTTTTATGATTGGGGTAGTGTGGAGTGGCATTTTTTTCTTCGGCACGCTGGCAGAGGGAGTGTGGGCACTGTTAAAACGCAAGCCGGTAATGTGGCTCAATCGGGCGTGGTCGGTGTTGATGACCTTTATCTTCATCACCTTTACACGTCTCTTTTTTCGTTCCGGTTCCAATCTTGACCCCGCCCAAGCCAACGAGGTAGCGTGGGAAACGGCACAAAATATGGTGTCAAAAATTGGTGGAACGTGGGAATGGGGACTTATTACTGATATTATTGCAGGACAATATAAGATATTTTGTCTTTTTGCTTTGGGAATGATTATTCACTGGTTGTCCGACAGGTTCAAGCGACGCTATCGTTACGCCTTTGCCACGCTGCCGGTTGGCTGGCAACTGCTGATTGCCACTGTAACCATTTTCACAATCTACCAGTTTGCCACTGCCGATTTACAGGCGTTTATCTATTTTCAGTTCTAAAGTGTTGTCGTTGTATGCCCTCTCTCGTCAGTGCGAAGCAATCGACGCAGTCAATCTCCTTTTGATATTACGGAGTAAAATAGCATATTTAGCATACAAATAAACACAGGGAAAACCAAAGCCTCGCTTCCCCTGTGTTATATAATTTAATCCAAGTTCCCTTTTAGTTTTATGACAATAGGCGCAACTCCTGTTAACTCCGTGCCATCAACCAGAATAATCTTTACAGCAAATCTGTACACGCCTGTATAATCCGGCGCAACATCTAAAAAACATTCCCACTCATGCCCAA
The DNA here is from genome assembly GCA_031270565.1 of Prevotellaceae bacterium. GTDB lineage: Bacteria > Bacteroidota > Bacteroidia > Bacteroidales > Paludibacteraceae > F0058. The sequence goes on along the minus strand of JAISXJ010000027.1, from coordinate 1,627 downwards.
TAAATGGGCGGTCTGCAAAGTGCGCTTCTGCCAAATTGGTTTTGATAATGGACTGTGGGTAGTCACACTCTAATGCTGCTTGAGATCTGTATGAACCTTCAACTGCCTGATAATTATTTTTTATCGTTGAGTACGGGTCATCAAAAAATACCGTAAACAGCGAACTTAAATTACTACCCTTCGGAAAATCAGCACTAAAATCGGCGTCACAAGTGATGATGATTTCACTAACCGGAGTAATGATTGCTACTACCTGTATTGTAGCTGAATACGTCAGTTTGTTGAATGCCGTATCTCCAATTACAGCAATGCAGCTGTCATAAACGTGTTTTTGTCTTGCATAGAATTGATAGTTTGGACTATATTCTATATAGGATAAGTTAATATCCCTATACAGACTGCCATCATCTCTCTTTGGTACTACCGTAATTTCCAGCCCGATTTTTTCTTTTCCTATATCGTATGCGGGAGAATATGGATTATAATCACTAACATAGTTCTTATTGCTTGCGATTATTCCCGTAACGGAATCTATTTCTGTGCCAACGGTTATTAACACTCTTGCCGCTCTATTTGCAACTTTGCCACATTCAAGAAAACTTTCAATATATGATTTATGTAATACCGACTTCGGTGGTTCGTCACAATATGAATTATTGCAGGCGCTAATCAGTACTGAAATACTGAAAAATAACAGGATTTTTTTCATAAGATAATAAATTAGATAGTTAAGGTGTTCAAAATTTATTTTTAATTCTTTTTTCAAGGGACAAAACTGCTTGAACCTTTATCAGTTTTTCTCCTCTCAAGAGTTTTCCCCCGGTTGCAAATGTACAACTATTTTTTTATATAAAACACGTTTTATAAATAAACGTCCCTAACAGGTAAGCCAGCGGAAGAAAAGCGAAGAAACTCTTTTAGAATTAGCGTTTTATGTCTTTGATTGGCGTTGTACCGGGACAGGCAAAAAAGCCAGTAAATGCCAACAGGCGACATCGTTCCGTTACCAAATCATTACCTGTTCCGGGGTAACAAAGGACAGGGAAAAACGCTAAATTTTAAACGGTTTTGTTCCGGTGAAAGAAAAAACATTTTCTACTGTCGCCGCTTGTCATTTTAGTTCGTTCCTTGTCTGCGTGTTGCACCATTCAAATAACTCACTTGGAAAATAATTTTGTAACAGTAAAAAAGTGAGTCAATGAAAGAAGAATTAAAGGTGTTGTGGTTAGAAAGATTATCTTTTTTTTGTCATGTACTAAGGAAAAATATTTTTTCTCATTGCCATTTCAAAATGAAATATTATTTTTACCCATTCATTCAATAAAAACATCATTTGTAAAATGACGCTGAATAACAACACACCGTTCTCCCGGCTCAACGCTTTACTTCGTGTGAAGGCGTTGCGGTTCTGTGCTGCACAAAATCCGGTGGTGGGGGGGTAAACACCTATTAAACAACAAGTTACGCCAGCTCGTTAGCCTAACGTCTTCTATCATTTTATACAGCCTTCGGAAAAAGACAGACCGTCTTTTCCGGAGGCTTTTTTGTGTTGCAACTCCGGTTCATGCCTTTATTCGAAAAGCTTCAAATTGTAGTCAAATGACAAAAAAAAGTTTTTCATGGAAGC
>JAISXJ010000013.1 GCA_031270565.1 Prevotellaceae bacterium | reverse complement strand
CAGATTTCTATCTGTGAAAATCGTGTCTAATCTGCGTTATCAGTGTTCAAAAAAAAACAGAACACAGATCGGTTGCAACGAGATATTTTAGCCACGAAACAACCCTCGGCGTAGCCAATAACTAAACTCTAAACTCTACTAACTAAAAAAAAGTATTACCTTTGCCGTCGGTTTAGGAGAAGTATTGTCATCCATAATGAACGCATTATATAAAACAGATATGCAATCTCGGTTAAAAGTCGTGCTACAAGTGCAAGGCTGTGGGGGTTGTTTTTTTTTATTCATTCGTTCATTTAATCCATTTTCAAAGAGTAACTATCCTGTTTAGTTACTTTTTTTTTATGTTTACGTTATGAAAAATAGTTATTTGCTTGTTGGCGCATCCGTTTATGATAACAGCCGGTTCAGACTTGCCGATATTTGGGTGGAAGATGGACGTATTCGTCAGATAGGCGGCACTGCTCCCGATGTCGAAGCAACGGTTATTAATCTGACCGGAAAATATATTGTTCCGGGTTTTGTGGATGTTCACGTGCATCTGCGGGAGCCGGGTTACGAATACAAGGAAACCATTGCCACAGGTACAGCCGCTGCCGCGAGTGCAGGCTATACGGCAGTCTGCCCGATGCCCAACCTGAATCCCGCCCCCGATACGCCCGAAACAATGCAAATACAGTTAGGTCGTATCCGTGAAACCGCCATTATAAAGGTCTATCCATACGCCAGCATCACCCGAGGGCAAAAAGGCACCGGCGAGCTGGTCGATTTCAAGGCTCTAAGTCCGCAAGTGGGATTCTCGGACGACGGACGCGGCGTACAGTCTGAAGATTTGATGCGTCAAGCCATGCGTGAAGCTGCCGCACATGACCAAATCATTGTGGCACACTGCGAGGATGAGACATTGCTCCGCAACGGTTACATTCACGATGGCAACTACGCTCTCAGCCATCATCACAGAGGCATCTGCTCCGAAAGTGAGTGGACGCAGGTGGCACGCGACAGCATCCTGTCTCAGGAAACGGGCTGCCGCTACCACGTTTGCCACGTCTCCACCAAAGAGAGTGTCGCCATAATACGTCAGGCGAAAGTGTCAGGCACACGTATCAGTTGCGAAACAGCGCCGCATTATCTACTGCTCTGTGATGATGATTTGCAGGAAGACGGACGCTTTAAAATGAATCCGCCTCTGCGTACGGCTGCCGACCGCGCCGCCCTGATTGCCGCCATTCAGGACGGCACAATTGATGTTATCGCCACCGATCACGCCCCCCATTCCGCCGAAGAGAAGGCAAAAGGTCTTGCCGGCAGCAGTTTCGGTATCGTTGGACTGGAAACAGCATTTCCGACGCTCTACACGCATCTGGTTATGAAAGGTGTTATCTCATTAGAGCGATTAATAGAATTAATGTGCATCAACCCGCGACGCATCTTTCGTCTGGACGGCTATCTGCAGGCGGGACAGCCGGCAGACCTCGCAGTCCTCGACCTTGAAGCACGATACTGCATTAATCCCGAAAAATTCCTGTCCAAAGGACGCAGTACCCCTTTCGCCGGCTGGCAGGTACAGGGATGCAATGTAATGACAATGGTAAACGGCATAATAGTTTATAATAAAGAACAGGACATACAATGAATTATAACAAGAAAATAGTTCTGGAAAACGGTTTGGAATTTTACGGACGCGGCTTTGGCGCCGACCGCGAGGCAATCAATGAGATTGTGTTCAATACCTCTATGGTAGGCTATCAGGAAATAATGTCCGACCCTTCCTATACGGGGCAAATGGTAGTGATGACCTATCCTCTTATCGGCAATTATGGCATAACGGACGAAGATTACGAGACCAAATTTCCAACGTTAGGCGGCTTGATTGTTCGGGAATACAACGACATGCCGAGTAATTTCCGTTACACCAAGACACTTTGTGAAGTGCTTGAAGAACATAATATTCCCGGCATCAGCGACGTGGATACGCGCCAAATCACACGTATCATTCGTAGCGAGGGATTGCAGCGGGTCATTATCACATCCGCCGAGACACCGCGGGCGGAGGCGCTGGCAAAGATAGCAGCCTCTGCCAGAATGACGGATGTGGTGGCGCAAGTGAGTTGCAAGAAGCGCTGGTTTTCGCGTGCTGCCAATCACAAATACGATATTGTGGCGATTGATTGCGGCATTAAATACAATATCATTCGAGAGATGAATCTCAGAGGGTGCAATGTTACCGTTGTACCTTATAATATGTCTGCTGAGGAGATTCTTGCTTTCAGTCCCGACGCGCTGTTCATCTCCAATGGTCCCGGCGACCCGCAGGATGTGCCTTCAGTTATTGAAGTTGTCAAACGTCTGCGTGGAAAGTTGCCTATCTTCGGCATCTGTCTGGGATACCAGATGATTGCGCTGGCGTATGGCGCCAAGACATTCAAGATGAAGTTTGGGCATCGCGGAGGCAATCATCCGGTGAAAGATCTCACGACGGGAAAAATCCGCATCACCAGCCAAAATCACAGTTACGCCGTAGATATTGATTCGCTGCAAGGCACCGATTTGACCCTTACGCACATCAATCTGTTAGACAATACGGCAGAGGGGATTGCCTGTGATGCCGATGCGGTATTTGCCGTTCAGTATCACCCTGAAAGCGCCCCCGGTCCGCAGGATAACAGTTATCTTTTCGACCGCTTCATTCATATCATAAACAACAGACTTTAAATATTATGCCAAAACGAACGGACATTAAAAAAGTATTGGTTATCGGGTCAGGTCCCATTATCATCGGGCAGGCAGCTGAGTTTGACTATGCCGGTACGCAGGCGTGCCTTGCGCTGAAAGAAGAGGGTTGCGAAGTGCTGCTGGTTAATTCCAACCCCGCTACCATTATGACAGACACCAATGTAGCCGACAAAGTCTATATGGAACCGTTGACACTCGAATATGTGGCAAAGATTATTCGCTATGAGCGTCCCGATGCTGTTGTGCCGAGTTTGGGAGGACAAACAGGACTGAATCTTGCCATGCAACTTGCCAAAAAAGGTGTACTTGAGGAGTGCGATGTAGAAATACTTGGCACCTCTTTTCAGAGCATAGAGCAGGCAGAAGACAGAGAACTGTTTAAACGGCTTTGTCAGGAACTTGGCGAGCCTGTGTTGCCGTCAATCATTGCCAACTCCATACAGGAAGGGGTCGCAGCAGCCGAGCAAATCGGTTATCCCGTAGTTTTGCGTCCCGCTTTTACGTTAGGGGGAACGGGAGGCGGATTCGCTGACAATGAAGCCGAATTGCGCGAGTTGATGCGGCACGCATTAATCCTGTCTCCGGTGCATCAGGTGTTGGTTGAGAGAAGTATAAAAGGCTTTAAAGAGATAGAATACGAGGTGATGCGCGACAGCAATGACACCGCCATTGCGATATGCAATATGGAGAATATCGACCCTGTCGGCATCCACACGGGTGATTCTATTGTGGTGTGTCCAAGTCAGACGCTGACCAACAAGGAATATCAGCTGTTACGGGACAGCGCGTTGAAGATTATACGCGCCCTCAAGATTGAGGGCGGCTGCAACGTGCAGTTTGCGCTTGACCCATTATCGTTCAACTACTACCTCATTGAGGTCAATCCGCGAGTTAGCCGTTCTTCTGCACTGGCTTCAAAAGCCTGTGGTTATCCCATTGCCCGCGTAAGCGCCAAGATTGCTATCGGACTAACGCTCGATGAGATACAGATTGCCAACACGCCCGCATCGTTTGAACCTGCGCTGGATTATGTCGTTACCAAGATAGCACGCTTCCCTTTTGACAAATTTTCGGAAGCCTCCAACCTGCTCGGAACACAGATGAAAGCCACCGGCGAAGTGATGAGCATCGGACGCACGCTTGAAGAAAGTTTGCTTAAAGCCGTACGCTCTCTCGAAACAGGCGTATGCCACATCTACCACCCCAAGTTTGACGATGTAGATTCTGCCGACCTGCTCAGCTACATAAAAAAACCGACGGACGACAGACTATACGCCATTGCGCAACTCATCCGGTTGGGCGTTGACTTGGGCATAATTTACAACGCTACGAAAATTGACATGTTTTTTCTCGAGAAAATAAAAAATATTGTAGAATTTGAGTCCGTTCTTGCGGCGCATCCAATGGATATTCAAGTATTGAAGGACGCAAAAAGGATGGGTTTTTCGGATAAATATATTGCCATGGTATGGAGTAAATAATCTCCGAACAACACGCATATATCGCCCAAAATACCCCTACAATGGAACAATTGACGTACTTTTGTATCGTTTTAAGCAGCGAGAGCAGAATTAGTTTTCAGTTTTTACGAATTGAGAATTGAGAATTGAGAATTGAGAAACAACGTTCGGCGTAAGCCAATTGAGAATTGAGAAAAAACTAAACTCTAAACTCTAATGAACAGAATAACCTATCTGCTGTGAAAACGTACTTTTGAGAGCTTCCAGAACATATTTAATTAAGAATAAATTAAACCGCCATACCGATTTTATGCACAACAAACAACCCCTCACCGAACAGGACATTTTCAACCTGCGTAAGGCGCACAACATTTTCCCCGTTTACAAAATGATTGATACCTGTGCCGGCGAATTTAGCGCCTACGTACCCTATTTCTATTCAACGTATGAAACCGAAAACGAATCCTTCATCAGTAACCGTAAAAAGGTTGTGGTGCTTGGTTCGGGACCTATTCGTATCGGGCAGGGCGTAGAGTTCGATTATTCCACGGTTCACGCTATCTGGTCGATACATAAAGCCGGTTACGAGGCTATTATCATTAACAACAATCCTGAGACGGTCTCCACTGACTACACAACCAGCGATAAACTCTATTTTGAACCGCTTACCGTAGAAGATGTTATGAACATCATCGAACTTGAGAAACCGCTGGGCGTAGTGGTGTCGCTTGGCGGACAGACTGCCATTAATCTGGCGGAACCCCTGCACCGTCTGGGTGTGCCTGTTATCGGAACGGGCGTACAAGCCATTGAGAATGCCGAAAACCGCGACTGCTTCGAGAAAATTATGACCGCTCTCAACATCCCGCAACCAAAGGGACAGGCGGTTTATAATGTCGAAGACGGCGTAACGGCGGCGGCAACTATCGGCTATCCCGTGCTGGTGCGTCCAAGTTACGTGCTTGGCGGACGCGCTATGCAAATCGTAAACAACGAGGAATCCTTAAAAAACTATCTGCAAACGGCAGTAGAGGTGAACATCAGTCAGCCGGTGCTTGTGGACAAATATATTAACGGCAAAGAACTGGAAGTGGACGCCATTTGCGACGGCACGGATGTTTTCATTCCGGGCATTATGGAGCACGTAGAACGAACGGGCATCCATTCGGGCGACAGCATCAGCGTTTATCCGACATTCAGCGTCAGTCAGAAAGTGAAGGAGACCATCATTGCTCACACCGTCAAACTCGGTAAGGCAATCGGGATTATCGGACTATACAACATTCAGTTTATTGTCGATGATACGGAGCATGTATTTGTTATTGAGGTGAATCCGCGCTCAAGTCGCACCGTGCCTTTTCTGAGCAAGGCGACAGGCATCTCAATGGCAGACATTGCCACGCAGGTAATGCTCGGACGGACGCTCAGAGAACAGGGGATTACTCAGGTTTATCCGAAAGAAAAATCTCGCTGGTTTGTGAAAGCGCCGGCATTCTCTTTCTCGAAGATTCGCGGCATTGACGCCTATCTCTCTCCGGAGATGAAATCCACCGGCGAGGCTGTCGGATACGACAGCAAGCTCACACGCGCCCTTTACAAGGCTTTGCAGTCTTCGGGAATGACCGTTGCCAACTACGGCACCCTGCTGGTTACCATCGCCGACTGCGACAAGCAACGGGCATTGCCGCTGATACAGCGGTTCTACGATTTGGGATTTAATATTGAAGCAACAACAGGCACGGCAGACTTTTTGCGCCAACATGGCATCCGTACCCGAACCCGTCAGAAATTGAGCGAAGGCTCGAACGAAATCTTTGAATCGTTGCGGCAGGGACACGTTAACTACATCATTAACACCATCGACATTAACAAAACGCGCACGCATTTCGACGGCTTTGAGATACGTCGTTGCGCGGTGGAGAATAATGTGTCTATGTTCACCTCGCTTGAAACTGTCAGTGTGCTGCTTGATGTTCTTGAAGAGATTACGCTTGGCATTTCCACCGTTGATGCGGAATAGTTCGAGAAATGCGTCAGCCGGTCTATGTGCCTGAAAAGGGCGTTTTTCCTGACTTCGTCACTAAAAAAAACCGAAAACTGTAATTTGCTCAATAATAGTGTTTTATAATTTTTGCGTACCCTGTTTTGGGGTACGCAATGACGAAGTCAGGACTTACGGTTATTCACATTTTGTCCTTGCGGACAACTGCGATACAGCCCTGCAAGCGCGATTTGTGGCATTACTTCGTGCAAGGCGTTTGTTCGGTCGTCTTTTGTTTTTATCTCTGCGCTCGCTGCTTAAAACGTTCTTTTTCATTGCCCGTTAGGGCGTTATGTGAATAACCGTAAGTGCAACTTACGGACATCGCAATACGCTGAACATCAACCCGTATGGGTTGAATTATCACCTGACTTTGACACTTGGGTGTCGCAACTCATTTTGAGGCGTTGAGAATCTTATATTTGGCATTTTTTTATTTCAAAGTATGCAAATATTCAATTCTCGCGAGGTTAAAGGTGTCCTGGGTGTCCCAGTGACAAAGTCAGGAGCGAAATGGTCGTTGAATCCATCATATAGAGCAGCTTTTCCCACTCTTTTTGTTCTTTTGTTATTCGGCTGTCCGCTAAAATTTGTACCTTTGCCCATTGGTTTATTTTTTTAGTTTGATGACACAAAATTAACCAAAAAAGGGCTGATTTCCATCATTAGAAATCAGCCCTGATTTTTTTTACTCAAAAAAATGTTTAGCGGACAGCAATAATTTTTATTCCGAAAATCGCAGACTTGCTGCATAACTAAGAAAAAGGCTGCCTCGTTTTTGAGACAGCCTCATAACACGAAACACAACCAACCTCAACCCGTAGGGTTGAACTAAATGATAATTCAACCCATACGGGTTGATGTTCAGCGTATTGCGATGTCCGTAAGTTGCACTTACGGTTATTCACATAACG
>JAISXJ010000007.1 GCA_031270565.1 Prevotellaceae bacterium | reverse complement strand
AACACTCTTTGGGGTAACGGTCAGTTAATTAACTATAACTTTGGTTCTGATGATGGTGGCGCTGTGCCGGGTTCTGGAGGATATTATCAAAAACCTGTTAAAACCGTCAATGACCCCTGCCCTCTCGGTTGGCGTATTCCTACTCAGGACGAATGGGAGCGGCTTTGTGATTACGGCTGCAACGCTCCTCAAACTGCTGGAGGTGATTTTTTGATCTTAGAAACAGAGTACTATAAATCTCTTAGCACTTTGACCAACGGCAACACAAACGCTCCTCTGACCTGGGTTCGCGTTGAAAATGGTCTGGCTTCTACAGATACTTGGGCTACTGGCGATCGAAGCGGTTATGCTGTTTACAAAACAGCTGACTGGGAGGCTGCTATTGGTGTAAGCGGTTATTTTGACAATGGCGGCAATCCCGACTATACCAGACCTTTATACGCCGCTACTGCCCCCGAGCCTCTCCTCTTCCTTCCCGCCGAAGGGTTTCACTATCGCGAAAATGGTTCGTTCGCCTATACCGGCTACTCCGGACACTACTGGAGTAGTACAGTTACCGACATCAGCACTCGTTACCCGAACTTCGAAGACGGCCACTGTCTCACCTCCGTCTACACCTACGGCCGCGCGAACGGCTTTGGCGTGCGGTGCGTAGCGGAGTAACAGTCTCTCCAAGACAAAACAAAAGCCTCCAGCGATGGGGGCTTTTTTGTTTTTGCAGTGGCGTAAGACAGAAGAAAAGAATGTCTTATTTTTTTGCGTTTTCCAGATTTAGTTTTACGGCAATGCCTGCCTTAAGCCAGCGTGGGGGTTGTATAATGCCTCCATAATCGTAATAATTTGTATTCAGCAGGTTTGCGCCTTCCACAAAGATATTCACGCGAGCATTTTGCCAGTACAGCCGCCCGTCAAGCAGACAAAACGGCGTATAGGCAACCACTTCATCTGCCACATTGCTGTAATTGCCCTCACGACTTTGGAAGGAGAGTTGCCAGCTGCCCCCGAAACCGCCGTAGATGCCGTGTCCAAGCGATAATACGAATTTATGTTTCAGGTAATCCAGCGCGTATTTAGAAAGCAATACATCAGCCGCCTTGTCCAGTCGGGTATAGCTGTAGCCGGCTTCAATATTTTTCAGCCAGCAGCCGTAACTGTAGCCGACAACCAACTCAAAGCCGACAGCATCTACCCGCGTATGGTTCATGCTGCGCCATTTTGGCTCGTCGGCAGAGGTTTTTATCCAGTCAATCAGGTTGCGTCCCGTACGGTAATATCCGGAAAGCGACGTATGGATGCCGCGTCCCTTCCATCGCCATCCAAGTTCCGCCGTAAGCGCCTCTTCGGGACGGATGTCGGGATTGCTCTCCTGCGTGGCGCTTTGGTAGTAGAGGTCGACAAACGTAGGCAGGCGCAACGACCTGTTGAGATTTGTCCACGCCCGCATCGCCTGCGTAAACGCATATCCGATGCTTGCACCGTAACAGAAATTATTTTTGAACATAGAATTATAGTTGCCCGACAGTCCCACAGAAGCAGTAAGACGTGAGATATAAACGGTTTGTTGCACAAAATAATTGATATTTAAACGGTTTTTTGCGTGGGTATAGAAGATGGCATCCTCTCCTTTGACCTGTTTGGGCGTGTTGACGGGGTCGCCAAGAACATTGCTGAAAATATGTTCGTTGCGCAGTTCCACACCGACAGCGGTCTGTCCCCACCGCCACAAATAATCTCCCTTGATATTACCGCCGGTTGTGTGGGTAAGGTGATAATTATGAAAAGTGTACCAGCTTGGAACATTCTGCATAGCGCGAAACAGTTCAAAGCGGTCTTTATGGATTCGGAAAAAGCCGGAAGCCGACAGCATCAGGTTGGTAATCTTCTTTTTCCACTGCAACGACCCTAACAGCGTTTGGGTCTCTTCAAACTGATTGGGATATTTAAGCGCATAGAAAGCATTTGCCCCGAAAGCCTTTGTCTGACCGCCGATTTGCATATCAAACGAGCCAATGTTTGCGTGGCGGTATGAAGACTGTAGAAAAATATTGGATGTACGGCTGTCGGTATTTTCACGGAAGCCGCTCGACTCACTGTGCGACATTGAGCCTGTCCATTTCCAGTGTTTGGTGGAGTAACCGCCGCTTAGCGAAGGCATAAACAGTCCGTAATTTCCCCCCGACAGAGAAGCGTCCACTGCGCGTTTTTCACTTTCTCCGGTGATAATATTCACAGCCCCGCTGAACGCCGACAAACCAAAGATATTCATCGCAGTTCCCTGCAACAGTTCTATGCGGTCGATGGCGTGGAGGTCAACGGGAATGTCAAGGTTCAGGTGTCCCGTCTGCGGGTCGGTGATATTAACGCCGTTCAGGAGTATCAATACCTGATCAAAAGAGCCGCCCCGTATTGAGATGTCAGCCTGTACGCCGTTTGCACCACGCTGGCGAATGTCCACACCGGGCAGATAATCCAGCAGTTCGTTAATATTCTGCACCGGCAAAGAGGCGATATTTTCACGGGAAAGGATATGCACCACATGCAATTTTTCGGGGGCTATTCCGGAATACTGACCAAGCACATCAATCTGTTCGAGCGCCACGTTCTGCGTGGTGTCGGTTTGCGCCTGCAGATACGGTGTACTCATAATAATAAGCGCCAATGCAATGACCGCCGGTTTTGTCAAAAGAGAGTTCTGTTTTATAAAATATGGCATAGCTTGATTTTTTTGGCGCAAAGATACTGTTTTATCAAAAATAAATGATTGAAAAATTAACCGATTGCAGGAAAAAGTCTTCAATCTTTCCACATCTTGCCCCACCTGAAAGTATGTTTGAAATAAATGTATAATAATTAGCTAATTGAATAATTTCCTGTCGCTGTTTATACACTATCTTATTTGTTATAAAAATGTTAGTAAACGGTTTATTATAGGTTAATTCTTCAAAGATTACCTGTTGAAAAGTTTTTAGTGGGGAAATGTGGGGAATTAAAGTTTTATGCCTTATCTTTACACCCTGAAATAAACAGTCGCATTTTCATTCCGAACATCTGAAATTATGTCAACATATATAGGCAGTATAAAATCGAAAATTGATGCAAAGGGACGTGTGGCTCTTCCTGCTGCCTACAGGCGGTTGTTGCCGGAAGATTCACGCGAACGCCTTGTAGCACGGCTCGACCTGACAAATGCCTGTCTGGTGCTTTATCCCGAACATATCTGGAATGTAAAAATGGAAGAGTTACGGCGTCAAATGGACGACTGGAGCGATGACCTGATGCTGCTTTCGCAGTACACCTCGCTCGCCGACTGGGTTGACATCGACGGACAGGGGCGTATCCTGCTGACCCGACGTGTGCAGCAAGCCATCGGGTTGCAGTCGGAGGCGCTGTTTGTGGGGATGATTGACCGAATCGCCATCTGGGATGCCGAGCGCTACGAAGCAGCCAAACTGCCTGCCGACGAATTTGCCCAGCGTCTGAAAGAGAAAATGTGCCGCAAGACATCTTAAAATAAAGACAAGCCATGAGTGAGACCTATCATATACCGGTACTGTTGCACGAAGTCATTGAGGCGCTTCATATTCGCCCCGATGGTGTGTACGTGGACGCAACCTTTGGCGGAGGCGGACATTCGCGTGCTATTCTGGCGCAACTTGGCAGCAAGGGGAAACTCATCGGATTCGACCAAGATATGGATGCGGCAGAAAACAGCATTGATGACAGCCGGTTTCTTTTCGTTCACAGCAATTTTCGGTTTGTGAAGAATTTTTTGCGCTATCATCACATCGAAAAGATTGATGGTTTGTTAGTTGATTTGGGTGTGTCGTCGCACCATTTCGAGGAGGCAGAGCGCGGTTTTTCGTTCCGCTTTGATACAAGCCTTGATATGCGAATGAACAGAGCCGCCACACTCTCGGCTGCGGATATTTTGAACAGTTACACAGAGGAGGCATTAGCTGCGTTGTTCTACAATTTTGGTGAGTTGAGGCAGTCGCGCCGGATAGCACGCCGCATTGTGGCAGTGCGCGGAGATACGCCCTTCCTGCAAACAACACAATTAGTTGAACTGCTGCGCCCTCTCTGCAAGCGTGAACACGAAAAACAGGAGTTGGCACAGGCATTTCAGGCATTGCGCATTGAGGTAAATCGTGAGTTGGAAGCGCTCAAAACCTTGCTCCTGCAAACCACCGGTCTGCTTAACAGCGGAGGACGGCTGGTGGCGCTCACCTATCATTCACTCGAAGACCGACTGGTGAAAAATTTTATCAAAAGCGGCAATATAGAAGGCAATGTGGAAAAAGATTTCTATGGACGCACCTCCGTGCCGTTCATTGCCGTCAACCGTAAGGTGATTGTTGCCGGCAATCAGGAAGTTGGCAATAATCCCCGCGCCCGAAGCGCTAAACTGCGGGCAGCCGAGCGTGTGTAAATTACATAAGAAAACAGTGGAGGGAATATTATGAAAATTTTTAAGCGCAAGCATGTTGATAAAAACGCCGAAGCATCGGAAGAGACAACGAAAAAGACGAGACAACGCCGTTTTAGCATCAAAGATTTGGTAAATGGCAATCTGCTTACCAAAGAATTTGTGCAAAAACAGTTGCCGTTTATTCTGTTTTTAACGGCTCTTGCCCTGTTCTATATCAACAATCGTTTTACTTACGAAGCCAAACTTAAAGAGCATATTAAACTAAAAAAAGAGTTGAAAGATGCCAAATACCGCTCACTAATCATCTCCAAAGAGTTGATGCAGACAAGCAATCAGTCAGCTGTTATCAAACGGTTGCGTGAAAATGGCAGCGAATTGCAGGAATCGGTTACTCCACCTGTTGAAATAAAATGATACACCATCAATTACACCACTTAATTATCCTGTTTTAGAAAATGTTATCCATACGTACTAAAATATTGACGCGATTTGGCATAATCTACTTTGTTATGGTTCTGTTGTTTGCCGTGGCATTCTACCGGATTTTCCATATTCAGAGTGTGGAGGGCAAGGAGTGGCTTGCACTGGAACAAGAACTGAATCGCAAACGTCCGGATCGCCCTGTCTATCCAAATCGGGGAAATATCTATTCGCACGATATGAAACTGCTGGCAAGTACCACACCATACTATTACCTGGTTATGGATATGCGTGCGCCGGCGCTGCACCGGAAAGAAAAGAAAAACGAAAAGAAAACATTTTTTGACAAGAACGTTGATTCTCTGGCTTACTGCCTGTCGCGCAAGTTCGGCGACCGCACCGCCGCCGCATACAAGCACGCACTTGTGCAAGCCTATAAACGCAAAGACAGCCGTTTCAGAGTTTATCCCAATATTCTTACGTACAGCGATTTGGAAGATGTTAAAAAGATGCCGCTTTTCCGTGCAGGGCGGAATGGCAGCGGATTGATACCGGATGAATTTACCACACGGATTTGTCCGTTTGACCCGCTGGCTAAGCGCACTATCGGTGCGGTTTACGCCGACCGCACCAGAGGTGGCGGTATCTATGGAATAGAACGGTTTTTCGATTCGTTGCTGCGCGGACAAGCCGGACTGGAACAGGCTAAGTTAGTGGGAACTTCATGGAACTATTTTTCTATCAAAGAGCCTGTTGATGGCGCGGATATAATTACCACTCTTGATATGGATATTCAGGATATTACCTCGCAGGCATTGCTTGAACAGATGCGCAGAATAGGCGCCGAGCGCGGCTGCGCCCTTGTGATGGATGTAAAAACAGGGGAAATTCGTGCGTGCGCCAATCTTTCGCTGACAGCATCCGGCAACTACAAAGAATATGAGAATATGGCTGTTTCCGACCTGACGGAACCGGGGTCTACCTTTAAAACCGTGTCAATGATGGTGGCATTGGAGAATGACATTGTAACGCCCACAGATACCATTGACGCCTCTTTTTCGCCATACGACAGTATGACTGATACCCACTTCAATGGGCGAATCACTGCTACCGAAGTATTGGCACGCTCGTCAAATATCGGCATGTCCAATCTTATTGACGGTTATTACAGGAAAAAGCCCGAAGAATTTGTAGATGGCATCTATAAAATCAAACTGCAAGAGCCTATGCAAATAGAGATACCCGGCGCTGGGAAGCCCAATATTCGCCGTCCTGAAAAAGACCTAAGCAACTGGTCGCCGACCGCTCTGCCGTGGATGTCAATAGGTTATGAAACGCAGTTGCCGCCAATCTATACACTGCGATTCTACAACGCCATTGCCAACGACGGAAAAATGGTGAATCCGCATTTTGTGAAAGCTATCGTCGGCAACGGACAAAACATACAGACATTTGACACGGAAGTAGTTAACTCTTCTATCTGTTCCTCGAAAACATTAACGGCTATTCGCGCAATGCTCGAAGCTGTTGTCAACGATAAACACGGTACGGGATACGCTCAGGTGCGTTCAACGCGGGTTGCGATTGCGGGCAAAACCGGAACAGCGCAGGTGAACTACGGTGGAAGTAAACAGAAAACACATCAAGCCTCGTTTTGTGGCTATTTCCCTGCTGATAATCCGCAGTATTCCTGTATCGTTGTGATGCTTAGTCGTGGTGTTTACGGGGCAACAAGCGGCATGGTTTTCAAGCAAATTGCAGAACGGGTTTATGCTCAAAACAATTTTCTGAGCATAAAGGATGTCAAAATAGATTCAATGCTGCCAATGCTGCCCGTTACTAAAAACAGCTCATGGAATACCCTTGCTAAAGCATTACAATATCTGGATATTGATTTCAATGGACAACAGACCGACTGGGTGATTACCAAAACCGATTCAGCTTTTGTACGCACGGCAGAATTACCGTTGATTGACAATCTGGTGCCAAATGTTGTAGGGATGGGCGCAAAAGATGCCGTCTATCTGATGGAACAGCGCAACCTTTACGTGCAAATTTTTGGACGCGGTACGGTGGTGAGTCAATCGCTGCCGGTGGGAAGTCGGGCGCAAAAAGGCGCTACCGTATCACTTATTTTACAATAAAAAACATATCAACTATGCTCTTATCACAATTAACCGATAATTTACAAATTCCGTTTTCAGCAACTGCCGATGTGGAAATTACCGATGTAACATTCGATTCCCGCACCGTGCGGCACGGCTCACTCTTTGTGGCTGTACGCGGCACTCAAAGCGATGGACATCAGTATATTGTCTCAGCTACAGAACAGGGAGCGGCAGCTGTTGTGTGCGAATATTTACCCAAAGAACAAAAGGAAGGCGTCATCTATTTACAGGTAAAGGAAAGTAGCCATGCTTTGGGAATTATTGCGGCAAATTTCTACGGCAATCCGTCGCAACAACTTAAACTTGTCGGCGTTACGGGAACTAATGGCAAAACGACTATTGCCACACAGCTCTACAAACTTTTCCTGTCACTCGGACATCGGGCGGGACTGTTATCAACCGTGTGCAACTATATTGACCGCAGTCCTGTGGACGCTACCCATACCACTCCCGATGCACTCACTATCAACCGCCTGCTTGCCGATATGGTGAAAGCCGGCTGTCAGTATGCTTTTATGGAGGTCAGTTCACATGCCGTAGTGCAGGGACGTATTGACGGATTGCTGTTTGCCGGCGGTATCTTTACAAATCTGACGCGCGATCATCTTGATTATCACGGCACAATGGCTCACTATCTCAAAGCGAAAAAACGCTTTTTTGACATCCTTCCTGCCTCAGCTTTCGCGCTTGTCAACTACGACGACCCCAACGGTAGCGTTATGTTGCAGAACTCCAAAGCCACTCCCAAAACTTACTCTATTCGTACCTTAGCCGATTTCAAAACAAAAATCATTGAGAGCAGTTTTGAGGGTACGGTACTTCATATAAATAATCAGGAAATAACCGTTCCTATCGTCGGAAAATTCAACGTCTCCAATCTGACGGCAGTTTATGGAGCGGCTGTACTACTCGGCAAAGAGGCAGAGGAGGTATTTGTGGCGCTCAGCACACTTAAAGAGGTGCCGGGAAGGTTTGAAATCTTTCGTGCGCCAAGCGGTTATACCGCTATTGTTGATTATGCTCACACCCCCGATGCTTTGACAAATGTCATCACAGCTATTAATGACATCCGCGCAAATCAGGGACAACTGATAACGGTGGTTGGCTGCGGAGGAAATCGGGACAGGGGAAAACGTCCCCTAATGGCAAAGGAAGCTGTGCGTGGCAGCAATCGCGTAATCTTGACTTCCGACAATCCGCGCGATGAAAATCCGCAAGCCATTCTTGATGATATGCTTGCAGGTCTTGATGTGGTGGAGCAGCGCAAAACGCTGGTCATCGGCGACCGCCGCGAAGCCATCCGCACAGCTTGCGCACTGTCTCAAATGAATGACGTGATACTTATTGCAGGTAAAGGACACGAGACATATCAAATCGTGCGCGGCGTCAAACATCATTTCGATGACAGGGAAGAGGTGAAAAAATGTCTTACTTAACAACATATTTTAAAAACTATGCTTTATTATCTGTTTCACTATTTGGATACACTTGATTTCCCCGGTGCGGGTATATTCAATTATATCTCATTCAGAGCCGCTTCAGCCTTTATTCTGGCGTTGCTGTGTGCTACCCTTGTGGGTAAAAGCATTATTGTCAAGTTGCAGCGACAGCAAATTGGAGAAACCATTCGCGACCTTGATATTGAAGGACAACTGTCCAAAAAGGGAACGCCAACGATGGGCGGTATTATTATTCTGCTGGCAATCATTATTCCCTGCCTTCTGGTGGGTATTTTGAGTAATGTTTATATGATTCTGATGCTCGTTACCACCGTTTGGCTGGGACTGATAGGATTTGCCGACGACTATATTAAGGTATTCCGCAAGAACAAGCAAGGTCTTAACGGACGTTTTAAAATTATAGGACAGGTAGGCATCGGACTGATTGTGGGGTTGACGCTTTATCTCAGTCCCGAAACGGTTATTCGTGAAAAAACCGGTAGCTACATCGACAGCAAGCGACAGATTGAGGTGGTAGAATATGCAGGAAAGGATAAAAAATCTTCGCAGACGACCATTCCTTTTATGAAAAATAACAACTTTGACTATGCCGATCTTTTTCAGTGGGCAGGCGACAAGATGCAACTGTTGGGCTGGCTGTTTTTTATTTTTGTAACGATTTTTGTAGTAACGGCGGTGTCGAACAGCGCCAATCTTACCGACGGTCTTGACGGCTTGGCAACAGGGTCATCGGCAATACAGGGCGCAGCGCTCGGCATACTGGCATACGTGTCGGGAAATGTCAATTACGCGGGCTATCTCAACATTATGTACATTCCCGGCTCGGGAGAACTGGTGGTGTTTGCGGCGGCATTTATCGGAGCAACAATCGGTTTTTTGTGGTACAACTCTCATCCGGCACAGGTCTTTATGGGCGACACAGGGTCTCTGGCGCTGGGAGGTATTATTGCCGTATTTGCCATTATGATACACAAAGAGCTGCTTATCCCGATACTCAGCGGCGTATTTTTTGTGGAGAGCCTTTCGGTGATTCTGCAAGTAAGCTACTTTAAACATACTAAACGAAAATTCGGCGTCGGACGACGCATATTCAAGATGACGCCGTTGCATCATCATTTTCAGAAGGCAGGCAATGCAGGCATTGATGCATTATGGCAAACGCCTCTAAAAGCCATTCCCGAATCCAAAATTGTAGTGCGGTTTTGGATTGTCGGAATGATACTGGCAGCCTTGACGATTATTACATTGAAAATGCGTTAGTGTTTTAACAGATTAAACGGTGAAATGTTTATGCCTAACGGTAAACCCTTATTTTGTAAGACGTCCTTAGTTAGCATAGTGTACATATTTAAAAAAGTCCTTATTAAAAGGTTTAAAAATAAAAAATAAATAACAAAGCATATACTCAGATGAAAAAATTAATCATACTTGGAGGTGGCGAAAGCGGCGTCGGGTCGGCTATTCTGGGACAGAAACAGGGTTATGCCGTGTTCCTCTCGGACAAAGGAACCATTCAGCCGCACTATAAGGCAATGCTTGACACACATAACATTGCCTATGAAGAACATCAACATACCGAAAGCAGAATACTTGATGCCGATGAAGTGGTGAAAAGTCCGGGTATTCCCGATGCGGCTGACATCGTTAGCAAGTTGCGGGAACAGGGAACGCCCGTTATCTCGGAGATTGAATTTGCCTCGCGCTATACCGACGCAAAAAAAATCTGTATCACAGGTTCAAACGGTAAGACTACAACCACAATGCTTACCTATTTTATTCTCAAAAGCGAAGGTCTGAACGTAGGACTTGCCGGTAACGTGGGCAGAAGTTTTGCCTTGCAGGTGGCAGAGTGTAATTACGATTATTATGTGATAGAATTAAGCAGTTTCCAACTGGATGGCATGTACGATTTTAAAGCCGACGTATCTGTTATTCTGAATATTACCTCCGATCATCTTGACCGTTACGACTATCAGTTGCAGAATTACATTAATGCCAAGTTGCGTATTTTGCAGAATCAAACGTCCGAAGACGCATTTATCTTTTGGGAGGATGACCCCATCCTGAAACACGAAATAGAGAAACGTAACATTCAGGCGCAACTGCTGCCCTTTGCTATGGAGAAGCGACCCAAAAGTCGCGCCTATATTGAAAATGAGCAGATGTCCATTCTCTCGCCGGTCAACGATAATTCGCTCTTGATGCCGCTTTCCGATTTGGCATTGAAGGGCAACCATAATGCCTGCAATTCTATGGCGGCAGGACTGGCTGCGCAGCGTATGAATATTCGCAAGGAGACCATCCGTAAGGCATTAGCCGAGTTCACCGGTGTGGAACACCGTATGGAATATGTGGCTTCGGTACGCGGTGTGCGCTATATCAACGACTCGAAAGCAACCAATGTCAACTCCTGCTGGTATGCTCTACAAAGCATGAAAACGCCGGTGGTCTTGATTCTGGGAGGCACGGACAAGGGCAACGACTATGCGGAGATTGCGCCGCTGGTGCGCGAAAAAGTGCATACGCTGATTTTTCTGGGGGCAGACAACAGCAAATTGCACACATTCTTTTCCCTGCACAGCAATGCTAAAATATTCTCTACCAACAATATGATTGACGCCGTGAATATAGCCTATCAGGTAGCGCAAAAAGGCGATACGGTGTTGCTCTCGCCGTGTTGCGCCAGTTTCGACCTGTTTAAAAACTATGAAGATCGCGGCGAACAATTTAAACACAACGTTCGTAAACTATAAAACATATCCGGCATTATGTCACATTTTCTGAAACGTTATCTAAGAGGCGACTACGTGATATGGATGGTTTATTTCTTCCTCTGTCTGCTGTCGATGGTGGAGATGTTTAGCGCATCAAGTCAGAACGTAGCGCGTTCCGGTTCTATCTCAGCGCCTATTATGCAACATGTTACCTATCTGATTATCGGGGCGGTATTCCTGTTTATCGCACAGGCAATTCCATACAGATATGTGCGGATGATGTCGTATTTCGGACTGATTTTCGGGCTGGTACTGCTGCTTTATACCACTTTTAAAGGTGTGGTTACTAACGATGCGGCGCGGTGGATGGTGATTGGTGGAATACAGTTTCAGCCATCTGAAATCGCCAAGCTGTGCCTGATTATTGTAATTGCCGATTTTGTCGATAGAGCACAAAATCCCGACTTCCAAAAACGCTTCTTTCCGACAATGGCTGTGGTAGTCTGCGTGATTTGCGGATTAATTTTTCCTGAAAATCTCTCTACTACGGTTCTGCTTTTCAGCGTGGTGTTTTTGATGCTGTTCATCAGCGGCATGTCTTTTAAGAGGATTAGCCTGTTTGCGGGCGTTATCATTGTGGCGGTTACATCTGTTTTTGTCATTGCCGCCAATATTCCGGAGCAGAAATATAACGTTGCCAATCCGAATGCGTTTTACAAAATATTTCATCGTGTATCCGAGTGGGAAAAGCGCATCAAGACCTTTGGAGAGCCAACATCGTTCGTCATAAATGACAACAATCAACAGGTGGTACACGCCCAGATAGCCATTGCACGAAGTCCGGTTGGACCGGGTAACAGCGTTCAGCGCAACCGTTTACCGGAAGCGTCCAAAGATTTTATTTTTGCTATTATTGTGGAAGAGATGGGGATACTTGGCGGAGGCGTCATCATTTTGCTTTATATGACGCTGTTGTTTCGAGCGGGAGTGATTGCCCGAAAAAGTCAAACAATATATCCTGCCGTTCTGGTCATTGGCATTATTTCTTTGATTGTGTTGCAGGCGTTTTTGCATATTGGCGTCAATGTGCGACTTGGTCCCGTTACCGGACTGCCCTTGCCGCTTATCAGTCGCGGAGGGACGTCTATTGTTATGACAAGCATTGCTTTGGGCATTGTACAGGGCATTGCGCGGCATGTGAATGAATCGCCCGTCTCACCCAAGACGGAAATTATCTCCGAAGCAGAAAAAATCGTTGACAGTTAGGAGTTTTATTTGCATAACCTCCACCGAGAAGTGGGGGCAGAACGAATGTTGTTGTAGAAAACGACAAAATAGTGCTTGACGAACCAACCGTTGTAGCGGTGGATAACTCGCAAAAACGCACGCGGTACGCCGTTGGTAATGTAGTTCTCTAACTCAAAGGGTAGCCAAATGTCAGGATTTGTCGCCCGCTTATTTGCGACGGTATTGTGGCATTTTGGCGCGAAAGCCACCGCCTTTTCTGCGAACTGCTTCTCACACATTTGGGGCAAAGCGTTGGCAACTGCGACACAGAATTTACGATTGCTTTTCGTTGCCGGCAAGTAAACGTAAGCAAAGGGGAGTAATTTCAAATCACCCCCCCTTTTTTATTCTTCCTTGCCCTTAAAATGTTATCAAAGTAAGGCAGCTACTTTGCGTATTTCGGCAAGACGGTTGCTTAACTTGCTGTCTGATTGTGCGATTTGCATATTGTATTTTAGTTGCAATCGCATCAATGAATCGGCGCTTATCCCCAATGCTGCTTCAAACAGCATTGCCGTATTGGCAGTAAGCGGTCGGCGTTCGTTCAATATGTCGTTCAAAATATTGTACGACATTCCCATTTGCTTTGCCAAGCTGGTTTGTGAAATGCCACGGTATTCAATTTCGTCTTTCAACACTTCACCAGGGTGCGTTGGGGTGTACCCATATCCTAAATTACCCATAATTGCCTTATTCATAATAGTTTGACAATTCTAAAATATTGCATACGGTAATTAACGGTTCAATGCCGTTATCTTTTACCGTAAATTCAATGCGATATTGCTTGTTTACCCTTTGGAAAAAATACCTTGCTTGTACCA
>JAISXJ010000201.1 GCA_031270565.1 Prevotellaceae bacterium | reverse complement strand
GCCGCAGCAGTTTTTGTATTTTTTCCCGCTTCCACAGGGACAAGGGTCATTGCGTCCGACTGTTTTTTCGGCTTTGATGGGTTGAGTAACCTGTTGTTGACGTGTGTCCTGTCTGGTGGCGTCGCGGTTGCCGCCCATCCCTCCCTGACTGCTTGAAATGTCATCCTTTTGCGCACTGTAACGGCTGTAATTGGAACGGCGCTGCTCTTCGGCACGACGCACCTGGTCGGGATTCTGTATCGGGATTTGTCCGCGCATAAGAATCGATGTCATCTTGCCATTGATGGTCTCTATCATTGCTTTAAAGAGGTTGAACGATTCCAGTTTGTATATCAGCAGAGGGTCTTTCTGTTCGTAAGAGGCATTCTGCACCGATTGACGCAGGTCGTCCAGTTCGCGCAGGTTCTCTTTCCACGCCTCGTCAATAGTATGCAACAGGATGGACTTCTCAAATGCCGACACCACTTCTTTACTCTCCGAATTATAGGCTTTTTCCAGATTAACCGTAATATTATAGACACGTTTGCCGTCTGTAACCGGCACTAAAATATTGGTATATTGGTTGCCCTGTTTTTCATATACCTGACGGATAATCGGGTTGGCTGTCTGCGCCATCTTTTCCATCTTGCGTTTGAATGACAGAAATGAGGCATCGGCAGTACGTTCTACCAGTTCCGGTTCCTTGAGCGACAGAAACTCTTCCTCGTTGAAAGGCGCTTCCATAGCGCAATATTTTAGCAATTCATGATTGAGATTTTCATAGTCATTCGCCTGACTGTTTTCAAGAACAAGGCGTTCGACAGTGTCGTAGAGCGTGTTCGCAATATCCACACCGATACGTTCTCCCATAAGCGCATGACGGCGTTTGGCATAGATAACGGTACGTTGGGAGTTCATCACGTCGTCGTATTCCAGCAACCGTTTTCTTATACCGAAATTGTTTTCTTCCACCTTCTTTTGGGCGCGTTCAATGGATTTTGAAATCATCGAATGTTCAATCATTTCTCCCTCCTGAAAGCCCATTCTGTCCATTACCTTAGCAATACGTTCCGAACCAAAGAGCCGCATAAGATTATCTTCAAGAGAGATATAAAATACCGACGAGCCCGGGTCGCCCTGACGCCCCGAACGTCCGCGCAACTGCCGGTCAACACGGCGACTTTCGTGCCGTTCCGTTCCGATGATTGCCAGACCGCCCGCCGCCCGTACCTCCGCAGTGAGCTTAATATCCGTTCCACGCCCTGCCATATTGGTGGCAATGGTTACTACGCCAGCCTGTCCTGCTTCCGCAACAATGTCAGCTTCGCGCTGATGCAGTTTCGCATTAAGGACATTATGTTTGATTTTGCGCATGGTCAACATCCGGCTCAGCAGCTCCGAAATCTCTACAGAGGTCGTTCCTACCAGCACAGGGCGTCCCTCAGATACCATCCTGACAATCTCCTCGATGACCGCCGTATATTTTTCGCGTTTGGTTTTATAAACACGGTCTTCGAGGTCATGGCGAATAACCGGACGATTGGTCGGTATCACCACAACGTCCAGCTTGTAGATATTCCAAAACTCACCTGCTTCCGTTTCGGCTGTTCCCGTCATACCTGCGAGTTTGTGGTACATTCGGAAATAATTTTGCAGAGTGATGGTGGCGAATGTCTGCGTGGCAGCCTCCACTGTTACATGTTCTTTGGCTTCGATAGCCTGATGCAACCCGTCGGAATAACGCCGACCTTCCATAATGCGCCCCGTCTGCTCGTCAACAATCTTTACCTTGTTGTCAATAACGACATACTGGTCATTGAGGTCGAAAAGCGTATAGGCTTTGAGCAGCTGATTGACCGTATGCACCCGTTCGGTCTTTATGGAATAGTTTTGTAGAATCTCATCTTTTTTTGTTTGCCGTTCTTCGGCGGAAATGGGAAGCGTTTCCAGCTCTGCAAGTTCGGCAGCCACATCCGGCAAAACAAAGAATTGAGGGTCTTCCGTTGTACCGGTAAGAATATCTATCCCCTTGTCGGTAAGTTCGATTTGATTGTTTTTTTCATCAATAATAAACAGGAGCGGGTCGGTTGCCACGTGCATGTTCTTGCTGTTTTCCTGCATATAAAACTCTTCGGTTTTGAGCATAATGGCTTTGATACCCTGTTCGCTGAGATATTTTATCAAAGCCTTGTTTTTTGGAAGGGCTTTGTAGGAGCGAAACAGCGCCAGAGCGCCCTCTTCCTGAATCTTTTTATCTTCCGACCCCATTTTTTGCCGTGCTTCGGCAAGCAGTTTGGTTGCCATTCCGGTCTGTTCTTTCACCAGACGCTCCACGCGAGGGCGATATTCATCAAAAAGCTGGTCTTCTCCCTTCGGAACAGGACCTGAAATAATCAGCGGCGTACGAGCATCGTCAATCAACACCGAGTCCACCTCATCGACAATGGCAAAATTGTGTTGCCGCTGTACCAAATCCAGCGGCGATGTTGCCATGTTGTCGCGCAGATAATCGAATCCAAATTCATTGTTTGTTCCGAAAGTAATATCGGCATTATAGGCTTGACGGCGTTCATCGGAGTTGGGCTGATGCTTGTCGATGCAGTCAACACTTAATCCGTGAAACATATAAAGCGGTCCCATCCATTCGGAGTCGCGCTTCGAGAGGTAGTCGTTGACCGTTACCACGTGTACGCCATTCCCCGTGAGAGCATTGAGAAAAACAGGCAGGGTTGCCACTAACGTTTTTCCTTCGCCGGTTGCCATTTCGGCGATTTTCCCCTTGTGCAGCACCACGCCGCCAATAAGTTGCACGTCATAGTGAACCATATCCCACCGTATGAGATTGCCTCCTGCAATCCATTCATTTTTGTAAATTGCCTTATCGTCGGAGATAGACACAAAATCGTGACTGACGGCTAACTTGCGGTCAAATTCGTTGGCAGTTACCACAATGGTACTGTTCTCGTTAAACCGTCGAGCCGTTTCCTTGACAATGGCAAAGGCTTCAGGCAGAATCTCGTCAAGGACGGTTTCAAATGTGTCGATGATGGCTTTTTCTGTTTTGTCTATTTCAAGATAAATCTTTTCACGCCGTTCTATTTCCGTATTTTCGATGCTTGCACGCAGCGTGGCGATATGCGCCCGTTTGTCGCTTACGGCAGCGGCAATGCGTGCACGAAGTGCATCGGCGTATGCGCGAAGCGCATCGTTGGAGAGTGATTCTACTACGGTATAAGCCTGTTTGATTTTCTCAACAACCGGCGTAATTTCTTTGACGTCATGTTGAGATTTATTGCCAAAGAGCGAGGATAGAAAATCGTTGAATCCCATAAGAAATGTTTTATTAATGTGTCTGTATGTATGGAACAATCGGCAGGAGGGTTTGTTTGTCCCGTTTCAAAACTCTCTGCCATGCTTTTTATGAACTGTCAGGAATAGCTTTTAGCGGACGTTGCCTGCCGGAATACGGCTGCAAAGGTACACCTTTTTTTAGTTTTTAGTTAGTAGAGTGTAGTTATTAGTTTTCAGTTGTCAGTTTTCAGGGAATAACGAATAACTTTTTAGAAGTTCCCTTTATTATGTAACCCTTACCGGCTTTTTTTGTGTCTGACATAGGCGCCCTGTTCCCGAATGGAGAAATGCTCAATCTCAAGCGAATCTGCCAGATGAATAAATTTTTCTGTATTCTTTTTAGAGACATTCGCCATAATTATCAACTGCTTCGGATGAATATAATTCTCAAAGAGTTCCTTACGGGGAAAGATTGCACGGGACACAACCAAATGATTCACCTCAAGCGGCAGAGGCGCTACCTTGTTTTGGAACGGATAGCGCGTCAGCATTAAATAACTCTCGCCGTCAAAAACAAACGGTGTCCCAATGCCGACAGTATCAGGGGGGACAAACGTCGGCGCGACGCTCTGATTATGCTCCCAGAAATCGCGACCGAGCCGTTGAGCCTCGTCGGAATCGGTCGTATAAACACTATTTTTCTTCGGCTCAACGACATTTGCTATCACGTGTTCGGAATGGTTGAACAGGGTGAGTTGGCTCTTTTGAGCATTTTCCATGTTATGAAAAACTCCTATGCAAAGAGCGCACAGCAGGGCAACCAGTCCTGTGCACATCACTTTGAAAGTACGCCTATTAAGCCACAGCCCAAAAGAGAAAATCGACACAAACAGCAGCAAAAGTTGCCAAATATCTATCCAGATAATTGTGAGACTATAGTGAAGACTCTCTATTGCCGATATGCCTTTACACATCCATGTAAGCGTTGTTTTCAATCCCCACGCCACTGCCACACCCACATACGGCACCGAAGAGAGCGCAAAGAGCAGCGCTGCCAAATAAAGTATCACGGTTGCTGCCGGAATAACGATATAGTTCGACAAGAGAAACCAGTTTGAGAACTGATGAAAATAGTAGAGCGCCCACGGAAACGTGCCGATTTGTGCGGCAAGAGAAACCGTTGCCAAATCCCAAGGGTAGCGCATCCATCGCTGTTTGAAAGTGAAGAGCGCCGACAGCTTCGGCTGAAAGTAAACAATCGCAAGCACTGCACTGTAACTGAGTTGAAAACTCAAATCATAAATCAGCATCGGACGTACCGCCGCCAACAGAAATGCGGAGGCAAAAATGGAGTTATAGATGTATGGTTTCCGTTCTATACAGTCTCCGGCAGCGATAAACGAATACATCACCGCA
This sequence comes from Prevotellaceae bacterium, assembly GCA_031270565.1. GTDB lineage: Bacteria > Bacteroidota > Bacteroidia > Bacteroidales > Paludibacteraceae > F0058. The sequence goes on along the minus strand of JAISXJ010000201.1, from coordinate 1,458 downwards.
GCACGGCACGCCGACGGCGGCAAGCCCGTGATAAAAACATATAACCACAAAAAGAGTATCGCCAGCAATGATTTCAAACGCCGTGTATGGTGATTCTTGTCAAGAAAAGAAAAAATAGTATTGAATATCACGAAGATGATTCCGATGTGCAATCCACTGACCGCCAAAACGTGCATGGCGCCTGTGTTGGCAAACGTCTCTTTTAATTCCGGCGTAAGAGCATCACGGTAGCCAAGCGTCAGGGAAGCTACCACACCAAATTCATTACCGTCAATCTGCATGTCACGGTAGATGTCAAGCAAATAGGCGCGACATTTTGCCGCTATCGTGCGTAAGCGAAAGGGCGTTTTCAGGTTTGCCTTTTGCCACTCGCCGGCTCTGACGTAACTCGTAGCGCCGAATCCGTGCAGGGCAAGATAGTTGCCATAATCAAATTCATCGGGATTGCCGCGCAGGGCAGGGGAATCGAATTTTGTGGAGACCAACAGCACATCACCGCAATTCAGTGTCATTGCGGCGCTATCTCTGGCAAGATACAATATTGCTTTCCCCGAAGCGTGCTCGCTCCGCGTGGAGTCGGAAAAAGTTTTCACATAGACATCCATTGCCACAGAACGTTCCTTAATTGTCGGATAATCCATCAACTCGACGGTGTAGATACCGCTGCGTCCTGTGTGAGAAAAGACATCACGCTGTTGCTGCCATTCGGCAAGATATTGTCCCATAGCGAACAATACCAGAAGCGTCCCCATACCAAACAGAAAATTGTACCGATAGAGTTGCGCGGCATTGTGCAAGCCTGTTATCGCCACCATTAGCCCCAGTCCGACACCTGCAAATAACAGCAGCCACCACCCGCAAAATCCGAACATCCGGTAAGCGACCACCGCTAATGCCAGTGCAACAAAGAGTTTAAAGAATGGTGTTTTATCTAAAAAGGAAGACATAGGTTAGCGAATAGAGGATTCTTATTTTCGGACAAAGGTACTTCTTTTAGTTTGTAGTTAGTAGAGTGTAGTTAGTAGTGAATAACGAATAATGAATAGTGAATAATTAATAATTAAGAATTGAGAATTAAGAATTGAGAATAGTGAATAATGTAGGGTGCAACCCTGTGTGGTTGCCCTAACGAATAGTGAATAGTGTCCCGTGAATAATATTTTTTAGAGTATAGTTTTTAGAGTTTAGTTTTTTGCCCGTTAGGGCAACATCTTCATAACCGCAGGTCAGCGACCTGCGGAAAACGACGCCCTCCTATCCACTGCCTGAATTGAAAATCGGCAAAGCCAAAGGCAGGACTTTTTATCACTTGTCACACCTTTCAGGTGCAGGTTCGCGAGGCGACTTTTTCCGCAAACTGCGCTATCGCTTGTATTAGAGTGTAGTTTTTAGTTATTAGAGTGTAGTTATTAGTGAATACCCGTTGTGCAATTAGAAAACGATAAAAAGTCCTGCCTT
>JAISXJ010000191.1 GCA_031270565.1 Prevotellaceae bacterium | reverse complement strand
TTGTTAATGAAAATAAAATGTAACTGTTAATTCATTGATATAAAAATAGATACAATTTGAACAATTCTTATTATATCTTATTTGTCAATCAATTAGAATGAGGTGCGAAACATTAGTATTTTATATTTTTACATTACAAAAACAGGTGAAATCTTACACATAGCAAAGCGCTGGATAAATTATTTTATATCAGCGCTTTGTCTTTTTATTTATAACTCTTGGTTGCGGATTTAAGGTATATCGAAATGTTCCAAAACATGCACAGGTACAAGCATACTACTTATTGTCGAAAATAAACCCTCTATCGACGGGCGTTCTAATTTCTTGCGTCCCATATTTTTCTATGTTTAGAGAAGACAAAGGTACTCAATAAAATTTCATAGCACCTCAAAAAAAGATTTAACCGAAACGGCTAAATCTTTTTTTAGGACAAGTCAGTATTATTAATAGTTTATTTGTAACTTTGCAGCCAGTTGCATATAAAGGTGACTTTGAAATTATTGTCAAGAAATAATGCAATTGATATAGTTAGAATTAATCCTAAAGTAACAAAACGTATGAAAATTTATTTTTTTCTTTTGCTCCTGCTTTCAACCATAATTTCACCAGGTTGCCGTCAAACTAAAAGTCCTAATTCTGATTCATTTGCTGAGTCGCAAATCGAAGAAGATTTTTTGATAACCAACTTGGAATTATTAGGGTATATATGGGGGGTTTTAAAGTATCATCACCCTGAAGTGGGAAAAGGGAAATATGATTGGGATAACGAACTATTTCAGTTTTTGCCCGAATACCTGAACGTAAACGATACCAGGCAGCGGGACGAAACACTGCTTCGATGGATAGAAAAATACGGTGAATTACCGATATGTACGACCTGTAAGGAAACAGATACCGATGCTTATCAAAAACCTGATTTTTCATGGGTTGAAAGCGGAAATATGAGTGCTGTCTTAAAAGAAAAGATAAAAGAAATCTATCAAAACAGGCATCAGGGAACTCATTATTATATTAAGAAGGCGTACTATGATGGTAATCCTGAATTTTTAAACGAACAACCTTATTCAATTTCTTTTCCCGACAAAAATCTTCGTTTATTGGCGTTGTATCGGTACTGGAACATAATCCAATATTTTTTCCCGTATAAGTATTTAACGGACAAAAATTGGATTGAAGTATTAAGAGAATATATCCCTAAATTTATTTTTGCAAAAACGGCATTGGAATATCAATTGACCGTACTTCAACTTACAGGCGAAATCAATGATACGCACGCTAAAAATCGTCACGGAGTAAATGAAATAGACTCATTGAGAGGAACAATGTATGCGCCTTTTCGGGTTCGGTTTATTGAGAATAAATTAACAGTTACTGACTATCACAATCCGGAATTGAAAGAAACTGCAGGTTTGGAAATTGGTGACTTCATAACCCATATAAACGGCAAGGAGATAGAATATATTATTGACAGTATCAAATCATATTATCCGGCATCGAACGAAGCAGCAAGAATGACGTACATTGCACCCGATTTGGTACGTTCGAATAATCATTCAATTCATATTGTTTACAATTCTTCCGGGACAATGAAGCATAAGGAATTAACATTGTATAAAAGGTCTGATCTGAATATGAACAAAAGAAGTAATAAATTATCTTATGACAGTATAATGATTGATAAAGGTTCAATGTTTATCGGATATATTACACTTGAAACCATCAAAGACACAGAAATAATCCATATTAAAAAGTCTTTTATAAATGCGAAAGGAATCATCATTGATATTCGTAATTATCCTGCCGCTTTTGTACCTTTTTCATTGGGGAATTATTTTACTTCGAAAAGGAAGCCTTTTGCGAAGTTTACAACGGCAAATATAGATAATCCGGGAGAATTTAATTTTAGTCATAATGTATCGTTTTTAGATAATAACGCAGGAAACCCTTATAGCTCTAATGTTTTTGAAACACCTATATTTGAAAAATATTTTCAAGGAAAATTAGTTGTCATTGTGAATGAAGAATCCATAAGTCAAGCTGAATATACCGCTATGGCATTCAGGGCTGGAGATAATACGGTTATAATTGGCAGCCAAACGCAAGGCGCTGACGGAAATGTATCATTTATCCCGTTACCTGGCGGATTAAAAACAGGGATTTCAGGCATTGGCGTTTATTATCCGGATGGAAGAGGAACTCAGCGTATTGGTATAGTTCCGGATATTGAGGTAAAACCCACCTGATTTCTTTATTACACACGCTTTCGATCAATTGGTATAGTTCCGGATATTGAGGTAAAACCCACCATTCAAGGGATTCGGGAAGGACGAGATGAACTCTTGGAAAAAGCGATTGAAATTATAAAAAATGAAGGCGCTTATGATAATACATTTTTTTTATTTTGATTTTTTCAAAAAGTCGAAGATTATTAAAACTCGCAAAAAAATTATAACATAAAAAGGATAAATCTATGGAAACCAGAATATTTATACCGGGTAGCGAATGGGCGTATTTTAAGTTATACACCGGAACAAAAACCGCCGATGCTATTTTGAAAAACGAGTTGTTAGGCTATGTCAAAAAAATGCAGAAAAACAATACAATAGATAAATGGTTCTTTATTCGCTATTCCGATCCTGATTTTCACATACGGTTACGGTTACATCTGAATAACACAAGGGATTTTTCATTCCTATTCAATCAGTATTTCGACTATTTTAATCCAATTGTTGACACTGGACTTGTGTGGAAGATTCAATGCGATACCTATCAACGAGAAATGGAACGGTACGGTTCAAATACAATATCCATTGTTGAAGATATGTTTTATATTGACAGCGAATATATCATCAGACTTTTACATCTGCTTGGAAATGATGATTTTGAACAGCTCCGATGGAAATTGGCATTGATATTAATTGACAGTTTTTTGTCCGCTTTTTCATTTTCATTATCACAACGGAAATCGTTATTAAATACATTGGCAAGCAGTTATAAAAATGAATTTGGATTTATACATCATCATACAACTAAACAATTGAATGATAAATATCGTTTTTTTCGCAAAGATATTGAAAACGTATTATTGTGGGAAAATGAAGTTTCAGATACCAATGACATCATTAAAGCCCGCAGGCAGGCTATTTATCCAATAACAGAAAAATTAATTCTCATGGAAAAATCAGGAGAATTACAAGTCTCAATGGATTCATTGGTTATCAGTATAATTCACATGACGTTGAACAGATGGTTTCGAACAAAAAATCGTTTACACGAAATGGTAATATACGAATTTCTATCAAGATATTACACATCTGAAATAGCAAAAAACAATAAAAATATCCAAAAATGAAACTATTCCCCTCAAGCGTCAGATACGCCTGTTCGATCTGACCAATTTTTATTTTGAAGGCCGTAAGCAAGCGAGTGAAAAAGCCCGCGAGGGACGCAGCAAGGGAAAAACGCAGCGACGCCAAACGGATCTCATTAGCGTTGCTGACCGACGAAAAGGGCTTCTGCTGTAAAAGTAAATTTTACGCCGGCAACGTGAGTGAGGAAAGTACGCTCTGTGAAATACTCTCGGAGTTCGAGACGGCGAGTAAACAGGAAAAAGGACTGTTCGACACCCGTGCGGTGGTAGTGATGGATGCCGGTATAGTCACCGAATCCAACCTTCAAATGCTCCGGGAGAAAGGATATGATTATGTATGCATATCCCGTCGGGGGCTGAAAGAATGTATACCGTCGGAAGCCTCTGCGGTAAAGATTCATGACCGTCGTGGGAATCCGATAGAAATACGGGCGCTAAAGAACAGTGATACGGAACAGACGGATCTGTATATGTACGTAAAAAGCGCTCAAAAACAGGCGAAGCAGGAAAGCATAAACAGGAAACTGACCGAACGCTTCGAGCAGTACTTGGAAACGATAAAAGCCTCCCTGTCAAAGAAACACGGTGTGAAGCAGGAAGACAGGGTCAACCGCCGTATCGGGCGGGCAATAGAGAAATATCCGTCCATCAGTAAACCCTATGATATAGAGTTGCAGGTGTCGGACGACAAAACGGTCAGCGCCATGACATGGAAACGAAACGAAAAGAGCGCTCCCGAGAGCCTGTATTTTGTAAGATGTTCGTTAAAAGAACTCACAGAGGAGACGGTATGGGAGATATACAACACGATCAGGGAAATAGAAAGCACGTTTCGTTGCCTGAAAACCGACCTTGATGTACGTCCGATCTTCCACCAAAAGGACATCAACACGCAAGCGCATCTCTTTACCGGCATCCTTGCATACCGGTTAGTGCATGCTATCCGGGAAGAACTGAAAAAGAAAGGCATCCGTTACGACTGGCGACACATCCGCAACATCATGTCTTCGCATACGATAATTACCACCCGCATGAAACTCGAAAACAAAGATTCTCTGATCATCCGTCAACCTTCGCGCGCCAATCAACACGCCGCACAAACATATAACGCTCTTCAATTTAAACAGTCGAGCCCCGGTATGAGAAAAAAATTCGTAGTCCCCCATTAGCAATATGCTACTGTCACATACTACTGATTACAAGATAATTACGTTTATTGACTGGCCAAGTTGGGTTAAACTTCCAATTTTTTGACGATTCCTATGCTCAAAACATGACCGCGTGAAGTATAAAAGTATTTCCGATAAGTAAATATCACACGGACGATTGGGTGTCGTACTCAAAAATATATTCCGCCTGACAAACACCGAATCGGGAAAGACAGAACATGGAAAACAGAGCGTAAAAACCTTAATTTCAGGACACATCTGAAACGATTGAACAGGAAAACAATCTGTTTTTCAAAAAATGAGCAGATACACGATAATGTGATTGGAATGTATATAGAAAAGTATTATTACAAAACGGGTACATATGGAAATAATTCGTCCTGATAATTTAAGACACTACCCATATATTTAATTAGCAATGCACATTTTTTTTATCCGTTAGAGATTGATTTCGTTTCATTATCAATTCTATCGGAGCGATTAGTAATTCGCTTTAAAGATATATATTATTTTCTGATATACAAAATATTATGCATGTTTTTAAAGTCTAAAAGTAGAACTATGCAGATTCATAAATTTCCCCTGTAAAATGCAAAAATAAACTCATTTGTAAAAACCCCCTCTTCTCCACGAACAACAGCAGTCGTCGAATCGAAAAGAAATTCTTCCAATCGAAACGATGGACGTTTTTTAACAATCGGCAGCCATGCTCGAATACTTAGTGGATGGTTCATATCTATATATAACTCATTGTCACCATCGACAAGTACAACTCTATCTGGAATATTTCGTCTCTCTCGCCATTGTTTTATTTCTATGAGCAATTCACTATCATCTTTTATGTCGACAAATTCTTTTATGTCTTTCTTACGAACCGTCCAACGAGCTTTCGACAGAATACAACTTTTGTATACTATACGTGGCAAGTAATCTAATTGCTGTGCAGCATCGCTCCAAAAAATACCAAGCCCACTTCTTTTGTCTTGATGCTGCATATCGCACAGGAAGTGATAAACAGGCATAGGATTCAGTCCACTGTAATTATGCGCAGTACTCATTCGTGGCACAATCTCTTTATTCAATCGCTTGGAACGCAATAAAATCCGGTTGTTTTTGACGGATACAAACAAGTCATCCGGACTAAGCACGCCATTGTGGACTGGATCCGCAATCCCCGTTTTCGCAAGATATGGTATTTCATACGGGCGAAGAACAGGACGAAGCAAAATATTACCGATTCGGGACTCTGGCAGATGAACGATTTCTGCATAAATTACATCGGGATTTAGTAAAGCTTCTTTTTGGATAATGGCTAACGTATGACTCAAAACTTGTTCGTCTAAATGACAAAAACGACCTAACAGATTAGCAGCACTTTGACCGCCTGCATATTTAATAGAAATAGAACACCCCCGGTCATTATCTTGTAATATTTCACAAACGACTGAAATAGTTGGCGGCAGATCATCCCATTTTGTCACAAAGTCTTTCACATCTTTGTCGGTCAATTCTATTACCTTTTGCATTGACGGCTGATACTTTTGCAACAAAACGGATTGAATGGGAGACTGAGAAACTTGAGGGGGTGAATTTCTATTCGGCACCGCTAAATCATCCACTAACGGACTGATATCGCCCGAAGTTTTATCGGCGTATCCGATTCCCAATTCATTGTCCAACACAAATAACAAAGGCATTTCCCTATCTTCATAACGTTTTGTAAAATTTTCCTTAAATTGTGTAAGATATGGCTGCGTAACAGGTGGAGTCACTTTGTTTAAGAAAATCAATGCCTGCTGAATTTCCTTGAGTAAATGACGACTTACTGTTGCATGTAGTACAGGCTTGAACATATCCGTTTGAAACAGGTATTTTATTTCAGCTGCTACTTTTGTCTTTGTTATATGATTGATTATCTCCGGATAAATATCCGCTGTATCACCAATGTATTGTTGGTCAATATAGTTGAGTTGCGCTTCAATTTCAGACAAAACACTAATAATTTGTTTGTCCGCCTTTGACAAGCCATTTAATTTTGCAATCAATGAGCTGAGTGGACGGACATTTGTTACAGCAGGCTCTAATTCGCTAACCAATACTTGGGCATCAATCAGTTCATGTATAAACTCAATTGCTTCTTCCATTGATATTTCATCGTCAACCAATACTGCCGCTAATTTAGAAAATCGTGCGCCTTGCTTAGCCAAAGTCAGTATTTTTTGAATGTATTCCGAGTTTTCTATTTGTTTTATATGATGTATACGGCGTATTTTCCGGTAGTAGTATTCCACGTAACGCAGAAAGTTGCCTACCGGATATAGGCTGCTATTCGGGTAATACAATAATTGTTCTCGTATATTTTTACTTCTTTCGATCTGCTGTATAAGCGCACAGATATAGTTCATATCCAACCGTGTGTTGCGTTTATATTCTTTCTGTTTCGACAAAAATATTTTTGAATAATCACTTCCGATTGTGCCAACCGAACATCCTGCAAACAGACCAAACGGCGTTGGGCGCGTACAGGCGCGTTGGTAATAGCGGTAGGCTGAATACTGAGCCTTGTCTGCACTTTTGCCAATCCCTTCGCTTAGATCTGGTGTTGCAATCTGCAACATTTCCCTCATAACTGACTGATGCCTATTTCTCCCATATTCTGATAAACTGGAGAATGGAAAATATGGGGTACGAAGAAAAAAAGAAGTAAAAAACTGGTACATAATTTTTTATGATTATCCGCAAAGCGTCCTGTTGTAAATTTCCGATTTGAAGTCAGTAGGGTAACAGACAGTCACTTAAACAAGTTGGTCAAAGAGTTTTTCGCCGAAATAACGACGGTTGAATTTGTAACAGAATTCGTTGAGATAATACTGTAAATACTCTTTTTTGAGTTGGTGATGCATATCCAAAAGCAGTCGTTTGAGATTGCTATTAGCGATATGCACCCAGAAAAGTACCTTCGGAAGATTTTTGGGTTTGACTGCTTGTACCCTGTGCGGTTTTACCACTTGCTTCAACTTTTTATAGGATGTTGAATTATCGGTGGTCAATTCCACCTGTGAATCCAATTGTTCTTTGACAACTTTTGTAACCGTATCCGCCTTTAAGTCATCTGTAAGTACCATCTTGAGATGGTTGACACGTTTGAGGTTTTTACCTACTTTGGGGGTTTCAACAATTTCACTTTTAGTCATGATGACCACTTTCGACTGTTTTTGACTGTCTGCTCCGCACTTAAGGGGTTTGTCCTTTTGTTCATCTGCTACGAGCGTGGTAATGAATACATGATTAGGTTCTACCTGTCCACTCAGATTATACTGGTTGTCGCGTTTACTCATCACATCACGTAATTTATTGCATAGTTTCCACACCGGCTGATAGTGTTTGTGTCCCAACTGCCGTTGTAATTCCGAGGCTGAAAATGACTTTTTCGTACAGGTGAGAAAGTACATCACAATGTGCCAATACCGAAACGGCAATTTTGTGTGTTCCATAACGGTTCCTGTCCGCAAAGACCGCCGACTGTGGCAGTGTCTGCATTCGTAACTTAGCTTGTTTTTTAGCCAAAGATGTTCTTTGTCGCCACCATCTGGGGCAAATGATCCCTTCTTGCTCTCTTTGAACCTTGAAATGTGTAATGCAGGCTTTCTCATCGGGAAAACTGTTTGTGAATTTAAAATGTTCATCGTTGATAATTTGCTTTGTAATTTTGTGATAATGCATAAAGATAATGAATTTCATTGATATATACAATTATCCCCGATTTTTTTCCTCTACTTTTTCTCATGAGCAACCAAAATTTTTGAATGGACATTTTGAGGATAATCATTTAATTTTTTCTTTGTACATATTTTTAATAGAGACTGCCAGAAAAATATAATAAGGCAATCTCTATTAAAAATAAATTACTCTGTTTTGCTACTTTTGATTGACAATTAAGAGTAAATGAAGCATTACTTATTATGCACAATAACAACCATAATTACTAGTGTTAAGGCCAGGACAACTGCCTGCCTGGGTATAGCAGCAAAAGTCAGTACCGTTGCAGATGCACATACCATAGCCAGTTTCAGTTTCTTTTCCACCTTTTACGTTACTCATTCCGTTTTCTGTTAGGTTTGAAATAATCTCTTTATTCAAAACTAATTTTTTGATTTTTTTTGATCCCATTTTGATAAAATTTAATAGATTAATAATAAGATTTTTATAATATTTATTCAAGACAACATTAAACACTCATCCCAAGTCATTTCATCACTTTTAAGTTGGGATAGTAAGGCTAACCCAATACCGGCAATACCTTCGAGAAGAGAATCGGATTTTACAGGTCCTCCATATTCTTTTGTACGCCAAGCCAAAAATCCTGCTGATCCGTCAGTGTATTTCGCCATGTGCAAGGTGATATTCAACCAATAATCAGTTATTTCCTGAAATACATGCAACTGGGTATTCAGAAACAAATTCCAAAAAATATGAGCTATTCCAGCACTGCCATGACATAAACAGGCATCCCAAATGGAATTATTTTGTAAATCACGCCGGTTACCGCAATGAAGCAGTATACGTATAGCGATATTTTCCCATTCCTTGTTTTCTAGAACAACTGCCGATTGCCACAAGATATGTGCAATTCCTAGATCTCCGTAGCACCATCCTAATCTGCTGTTATGATTATCTGTACTGCTTTCTTTTGAATATAATGGAAAGTACGATAAACTGCCTTCGGTATATGTAATCTGTTCCAGTATATACACTATTGTTTGTCTAAGTAATTTGTCTACTCTTTCCGTTTCAAAATTCAATTGATGAAGTTTGATGAAAAATGCAGCAATACTTGACATCCCGTGCGATAAACTGATGTTGTATCCTGTTTTCCCAATTTTATGGTTTACCACAGATATCCATTTGACAGTGCCGTTCTCACAAAGGGTAGCAGATGCTTCTAATTCTGTAAGCAGTTCGTCCAGATACTCGGGAACTTTCTTTTTATCAAAACGGGAAAGAAAGTACATACCCGCCCCAAGAGCACCATGTAGGAAATCGTAGTTTCCTCCTCTGATGTCGACCATCATTTGCTTGTATAAAAAAGGGTCAAGGTCATCCAAAAATTCAATATCTTCTCCGCTCAACATTTCCAGTTTCCTCAGATGCTCACAAAGCCATCCGAACCCGCTGATGCCGCTACAAATAGTATGTGATAAGTTTCCCGAATTAATCTGTTTGATATTGTGTTCCAAGATATCCATGACTCTTGGGCTGACGTCGTTTGTCCTGCGAATGATTCGATCATAAAACGTCAAAAACAGGGCAATACCAGACGTTCCTGCATGTAATCCGATATTTTTGAAAGATCGGATGTCATCAACTCCTCGTGGATGTTTTCAATGACCTGTATATATCTATTCAGTTCTCTATCTTGCATGATTTTATCGCTCAAAATTACACGGGACAAATATACGATAACTTTTGAAAACAAAAAAATTTTTTTGCTCAAAATCTCCCCAAAAAACTAAAAAAAATGATGAGAGGTATCATTTTGAGGGTACGAGCGACAAAAACTTTTCGAGCGATGTGTCTGTTCCATATTATCCATTGTTTTTTTCGACTTTTTTTCTGCCTTAAATCCGCATGTAATTGTCTTTTATGAAAAACAATTACATGCGGATTTAAGGTAATCCTTGAATTGTTGAATCCTTATTATTTCCGCTAACCCCCTTATATCTGTCTGAAAAGTATCAATAGCTAGTGTATATTTTGTCGGAAACATTGACAGTACCCCAATTATGGGAAAATCATTTCCCTCTTTATTGTGGGCGGGTATCAAAGTATAAGGATTAACCTGGATTGGTAAAGTATTTATTCTTCCTTATCGAGTTTTTCAACTGCAAAAGCAACAATATCAATCCTGTCGGCAAAAGCGGCTAATATGGGGATCGGGTGTCCGTCCCTGTCTTTACCCAGCTTTGCATACGGCGTTCCTGTTATAATGACCGTCGCAAACTTTTTGAGGTGCTCTACGATCGAAGGCGTATCGCCTTTGAAATTCTGTGTAACGTCCACTTTCGGCGCATCTTTTCCCTTACCTGTCTCATACAATGTAAAAGATATAAAATTACCTTTTTCACTTTTTACCACTCGTGCATCGGCGATTATTTTGCCGGAAAATACTAAATTGTTCATAACTAAAATTTTAAATTACTATTTATGTTTGAGAAACTCGTTTGTTGTTATCCTTTCCAGTTCATCCCGCGCATCTTTTGTTATTTGCAGGATGTAGTTCAGAATCGGTATTGGGTCTATTGACTTGCCGCCGTAGGTCATCCCGAAATGCAGATGTTCGCCTGTACTACGCCCGGAACTGCCCGATATGCCGATCGGCTGTCCGGCTTCAACGGCCTCTTTGACTGCCACAAGACGTTGCAACAGGTGTCCGTATGTGGTACGAAATTCACCGTGTTCTATCTGTATAAATTCGCCGAGCGTTCTGTTACGCCCCGACTTTATTACCTTGCCGGGCATAACGCTGTAAACGTAGTTGAAATCCGCATTCAGGTCCACGCCCTTGTGAAATTTTCGTTTGCCCGTAAAGGGATCTGTTCTGTATCCGTAGGGCGAATTTATCTTTAATTCGTCCATCGGTAACGAAAAGTATTGACGCTTACGCATACCGTCAAGCATCCGTTTTGCGCCGTCGTTCAGCCCTGAATTGTTGCTGACCGACGTAACTGCGCCAACATCTTTGAGGACTGTCTGACTGTCGGCAACTGTTTTTTCTACTATTTTTTCCTTTTCGGCTTCTTTTGCCTTGACTGTAAAAAATTGTGCTTGCGATGATAAACAACATATTGTGAAAAATAATGCTGTTGCAGTGAAAAATATTCTCGTTTTTTTATTCATATTTCAAATATATATTGTAACTTTGCCGTAAAGTTATTGATAATTTCATTATAAAACAAATTTTCATGGAAAATTTTTCGATGAATGAAGTTCCATTCGATTATTTAAGCACTATAGGCTTAACAAAGAACAGGTTATTAAAACTTGATAACCTGAATCTTACGAAGATTTTAACCGGTCGGCGTACCGATATTTTACGCTTTGACTTTTATCATAACGGCAAGCGTTATATCGTGGACGGAAAACTACTTTTACAACGAAATGCCGACAACTCCGTGTCGGCAAATGTTGTCCCGGTTAGAAAAAGTTTGAAGAACGACTACAACCTGACAGCAGACGAACAGATTAAATTGTACACGGGTAAACTTATTAACAAAAACATTGACGGTCATCGTCATATATTACAACTTGACAGAGAAACGAATGAAATTCTACGCGCCAGGACGGTGAACATCAAACTGCCGTTTGATATTGACGTTCGCGACCGCGAGCGACTTCTTACGGGTAAATCCATAAAGGTACAGGACGAAACAGGACGGCAATACAACATCAGACTTGACTTGCTCAATGACCGTAAATTTTCTTACGACGGCGAACAGCAGCAAATACGTTATGCAGGCTCATTCTTTGTCAAAACCGACCTTAACCCCGACGACATCAGAAAATACAATCTTAAAGATGCTGATATTCAACGTCTTTTGGATGGTTACAAAACAGACCTGATAGACTTGAACGACGGCAACGGTGTAAATGGCAAGTTGGGACTTAAACGCAACGAAGATAAAACCGTGTCGTTAGAGGTATATCCTGTTAAAAATGAAATGAACAACGACATTGCACTGCAGCCCGACCAGATTGAAAAACTGAAACGTGGCGAACTCGTATCTTCCGAGATTGGCGGCAAGATGTTTCTTGTTCAGTTGGATAAAGAGACAAACGATCTCGTAAGGGCGCAAAAAGAGAATGTCGTACCCGATGTTATACGTGGTTACGAACTGAAAGACGATGAAAAACAGCGTCTTATGAACGGTCAATCCATCCATATTGCCGACCCGCGCACAGGTGAAACCATATCGGCAAAAATTGATCTTAACCACGTTCGAGGCGTAGAACTTAAAGACGATACGAACAAGTTGCGCGCCTTGTATACGGCGGGCGAAAAAGCCGGTGAAATACTTGAAAAACAAACGACTAACAAGTTGGAACGCGACAAATTCCTGTCGCGCAATAATCTTGATAAGAACGACTTGTCGAACTCCGCACGTGCGGCGTTTGACGAGCGGCAAAAGTTTTTCTTTGACTATCATAATCCCGGCGTTACGGCGTACATCCAAACCGACCGTAACAGAGGGGAATTTTTAGCGTTTAGCCGACAACAAAAGGCATCTGCAGGAATGAAAATTTAACTTATTTATTCATTATTAATACTTTACGCAATGGAAAATTTAAAAAATCTCTCTTATGAGGAATTGTGCGAGAAACTGCACAAAAAAGAAATCGGTTATCTTACTTTTGTAAAAAGTCAGGATGAAGAACTCGCCGCGCTATACAGTGGCACAATGACGTTTTACGGATTCCCGGAAAACGATACAACCGCCGAAGCGTGGCTTGAAAATCACGAAAAAACGTTAGGCGACATGGCAACTGCTGAAGAATGTTTACCTGTTCTTTAAAATTGTACGGCTATGGCAACAAACAACGCTCGAAACAGCAAGGCACTTGAGGTGTTCGCCGAACTGATGATTGGAAAAATACAAACCGTGAGCAAAGATTGGAAAAAACCATGGATTGCTCATGCACAGGGACAGCCGATGAACGCTATTACAGGACGACCGTACAACGGACTTAACGACTTGATGCTGTTTTTCCATACGGAAAAACATGGCTACAAAGTACCCGCCTACCTTACTTTTAAGCAGGCAACCGAATTAGGCTCATACGCGAAAAAGGGTGAAAAGGGTTTTCCTATTGCTTATTGGGGTAAGTATTATTACGAAAAGGACGATCCGGAACATCACATTAAGCCCGAAGAATACAATAAACTATCCAAAGAGGATAAGGCGCTGTACAAGGAACGGTTTGTTTTGCAGGAATATATTGTTTTTAATGTACAGCAAACAACTATCCCCGAAGAAAAGCCTGATGTTTGGGAAAAAATTCAGGCAAAGTTCGATATTCCGAAACTTAACGACGAAAACGGCATGTTTAAGTCTGCCGGCATAGACAATATGTTGAAAAACAAATCATGGCTCTGTCCTGTTCATGTGCAGGAGAGTAACAGGGCGTTTTACCGTCCCATGACGGACGATATTACTGTTCCGCTGAAAACGCAATTCAAAGACGGCGAAAGTTTTTATTCGACGCTTTTGCATGAAATGGGACATTCGACAGGCACAGAAAGCCGTCTTAACCGCGAACATGGCCTGTTTTTCGGGGATGAAAAGTACGCAAAAGAAGAACTTGTTGCAGAACTGACTGCCGCGCTGTCATCCGCAAATTTGGGTATTTCAACATCTATACGCGAAGAAAACGCGCAGTACCTGAAATCCTGGCTCGATGCATTGCAACAGGAACCAAAATTTATCCTTACGGTTTTGTCTGATGTTCATAAAGCATCCGACATGATTAACAAGGTAGTAGAACAGGAAGTGGCGAAAGTTATGGAGGCCGGAGAAGTAAGTATGACAAAAGGAAAAGAGTTAACGGGTGATAATAAGTCGATTGTTAAAACAGCGGATAGCAAACCGTTTACAAAGGATGATATTCCGAAAAACGAACTTAAACTTTTGGGATTGAAACTTTCCGGCCTGTCGGCAACGGATATGAAAAATCTGCTGTCGGGAAAAGAAACCAAAACGCTGTTCCTGAAAAATCAAAAAGGAGACCGTATTTATGCCGCCCTTTCCCTGCACCGGAACACGGATAATAGTGTGAATATCTTAATAAAACAGGTTGAACAGAAACAAAAGAATACATTGAAAATTTGAAACAGGGCAACATTCAGGGACGGGATTTGTTGTATTTGAATAAAGAATTTGCAGAAATGACAAATAATCTTTATCTTTGCAGGTATATTTATATTGTAGGTATGAAAATCGAAAATAATATGACAAAATTGCAGCGTCTGGCGCTGACTACGCCACGAAGTCTTGTGATGCTTTCTTCATGGCTGGTGTCGCAGGGATATCCCTATGAATTGCAACAGCGTTACAGAAAAAGCGGCTGGCTGAAAACCGTCGGGATAGGCGCCATGATGAAAGCGGGCGATCGCCCCTCTCTGACCGGTGCAATAGCTGCCCTCCAACAACAGGCCGGCTCGGATATACACGTGGGTGGACGTTCGGCTCTGGAATGGGCCGGTCGTGCCCATTACCTGCCGATGGGTTTTCCCATAATCACGCTGTTCGTCGAAAATAAATCATACCTTCCGGCATGGTTTACCAGTACCCGGTGGGATATGGAAATGCGCATATATGGCAGTTCTCTTTTTAGGGATGACACAGCGGGCCTGCTGGATTATCAGGATGGCGAACTGACGGTTAAAATATCCGACGCAGCCAGGGCCATAATGGAATGTCTGTCGCTGTGCCCGCATCGGTTTCCCTTGCAGGAGGCTTACGAATTAATGGAAGGTGTATTTACATTTCGTCCGGATCAGGTACAAATGTTGCTTGGACAGTGTAAGTCTGTAAAGGTAAAGCGTCTGTTCCTTTATTTTGCCGAAAAAGCCGGGCATGCCTGGTATGGGGATGTAGATGCCGGCAGAATAGACCTGGGCAGTGGCACGCGCAGCCTGGCCGGTGAAGAATCCGGTGTGTTTGTTCCAAAATACCAACTGGTTTTACCTGAAACACTTGTTGAAGATGATAAAGACTTCTGCTGATAATTACAAAGCACAGGTGGCATTACTGCTGGACATCCTGCCGATTATTGCAGAAGAAAAAGTTTTTGCTTTGCACGGCGGGACGGCAATCAACCTCTTTCATTTGGACATGCCGCGGTTTTCAGTCGATATTGACCTGACTTATATTCCTTTCAGCAGCGACAGGAATACTGATTTAGAAAACATCCGCAAATCTCTGGAAACGATAAAAAATCGTATAAGGAAACAAAAGCCACATATCCGCTTTAAGGATCAACAAAGGGCGTCAAAAGAACTCAAACTGTTTTGCTCGGTATGGAATAGGTACGATATTCAGGTAAAAGTTGAAGTAAACCAAATCAACAGAGGGCTGATAACTCAACCGGACATACGAAATTTATGCCTTAAAGCTCAAAAAAGTTTTGACACCTTTTGCAAAATCCAAACCGTTTCACCGGGGCAGTTGTGGGGAGGTAAAATAAACGCTGCACTGGACCGTCAGCATCCGCGCGACCTGTTTGATGTGCGAAACATGTTTAACGAAACGGGCTATACCGATGAGATAAAAACCGGATTCCTGTTTTTTCTGTCAGGAGGCAAGCGTCCCTTTCATGAATTGCTGAATCCCCAAAGGATTGAACAGCAGGAAGTATTTGAAAGCCAGTTCATCGGAATGGCCGATCAGCCCTTTTCGTATGAAGAATTTCAGGAAACGCGGGAGCGGCTGATTTTTGAAGTCAACGGGTCACTGACGGAAAAAGACAGAGAATTTCTGATTGCTTTCAGCAAAGGTGAGCCGGTTTGGGACACGGTGGATTACAGCATGTATCCCGCCATTCGCTGGAAGTTGATTAACATCCGGGAATTGAAAAATAACAATCCCCAAAAGTGCCGGGAACAGACGGAACTGTTAAGGCAGTCGTTTGAACATGCAAACAGCGAAAAACCCGGAATGACATTAGTAGGACAGACGCAGTTTGTGAAGGACGAAATTCCAATAAACGAACTTAAACTTTTGGGATTGAAACTTTCCGACCTGTCGGCAACGGATATGAAAAATCTGCTGTCGGGAAAAGAAACCAAAACGCTGTTCCTGAAAAATCAAAAAGGAGACTGTCTTTATGCCGCCCTTTCCCTACACCGGAACACGGATAATCGTGTGACTATCTTGATAAAACAGGTTGAACAGAAATAAAAGAATACATTGAAAATTTGAAACATGGCAACATTCAGAGAATATAAAGACAGCGTTTCAATTTTGCAGGTTGCTGAAAGTTTAGGTTATAAGCCCGCAAAAGGTTTTACGAAGTCGCGCCCTGTTCTGCAAGATGCAGCAGGGGATAAAATTCTTATCAAAAATCCTACAACGCCAAGTACACAGTTGTATTGGAACGTTGGTAACGGCGAACATGGAAGCGTCATTGATTTTGTCAAAAACAACCTAAACCGCTTCCCCAATAGTGGACGCAATGAAATTGACGGCTTAAACATCGTTCTGTCGGGTTTTGCAGGAGTGGCTTACGACAATACAAAGTATCTGGAAAGGACAGTACAACCACAAAAAATTTTTAACGAGCATGATTATAAGGTATATAATCCTACTGTTGCAGACTTGTCATATCTCACAGACGAAAGAAAGTTGGACGGTAAGACGGTCGCTGACTTCCTGCCTTTTATTCGCATAATCCAAGGCCTCAATGACGGATATAAAAATATAGCGTTTCCATTTACTATTCCTGACAGGGACAACATCGTAAGGGGTTATGAATTGCGGAACAGTGGCGGGTTTAAGTCTTTTACCGCAGGCGGCGACAAAGTTAATGCGGCGTGGATAGCGGACTTTTCGGTTAATAAAGCGGACGTTGATAAGGTCTATTTCTTTGAAAGCGCAATTGATGCTATGAGTTTTTACGAACTCCACAAGGGTAAACTTGATGTACAAAATTCCGTATTCGTGTCGGCGGGCGGCTATCCGTGCGCCGAGCAATTCCTACACGTTTTCAAAGCGTATCCCTACAATGTTAAGATATTTGGCTGCCACGATAACGATATGAGCGGTCATATATTCGATATTACGCTTGCCTGTGTTAAGGCAGGACAGTCTTGCCAAAAGAACAAACGCGAAGATGCAGTAGAGTTTGTTACTAATGGGAAAAAGTTTACACTTCCAAGCGAAAAAATCAGTCTTAAAAACTTCCTTAAAAACGCTCAATTTCAGAACCAGGTAAACGTTTTGAAACCGAAAAACGGCAAAGATTGGAACGAAGTGCTTAAAAATAAAGAAGTTATAAGCAATAAAAAACCTGTTTTCAAAATGAAGCAAACATAAATAATTAATAAATAGCATTTTATATTATGGCGGAAGAACATGACATAACAAAGGCGCATATTGATATGCTCGAAACGTTTACAAAACTATTCAGGGCTTTTTTTGGCAAAAAAGAGCCTGACGAGTATTTTAAACTCAATTTGCCCGAAGATAAACCGTATATTGAACTGACAAGTTTACTTGATAATCGCACTTATCCGTGCTACTCACAGCAGGATTTGCAAAATTCAATGCGCGATATTATCGGGCGTACAGACATGTATGACGACCTTTTACGAAACGCGGCACATCCCGACTTCTCGAAGCCGGACGAAGCGCTTACGCCGGAGTTGTTTAATTGGTTGGGCGGTAAAAATTCCCCCCTGTTGCTTAACACAGACAACATCGTTACCTTTAACAACGAGTTGAAACTTAATTTGATAAAAGGATCGGCACAAAAGGGAATAGATGCTGTATATATAAAACCGATGAATAATAACGAGTACGGCGTTACGTTCTACCAAAATGCCGTTCAGGGCGAACTTAAAAGCGTCGAGCGGCTTATCAACGTTAAAACCGACGACCTGCAAAAGGAAATCATGCGGGTTACACAACTCAATGAAAAAGCCTGCTTTGAAAACAAAGAAGGCAAAAAACTGTTTTCGGAAGACGAAGTACCTAAAAACGACCTCAAAAAAGCGGGCATTGAGTGGAACAAACTGTCAGAAGTAAACAAAAAATCACTACTTGAAGGTAAGGAGACATCTAAACTGACTTTTTCCCAAAAAGCAGGCGGCAAAAAATATTTTACGCACGGACATCTGCAACTGTCGCGCATCGGCGGTAAAAACGCACAGGCCTTGTTCAGACCAGCCGAGCAGGGTCCAAAAATAAAAAAGGGAATAAAATTTTAAGTACTCAAATATTATGGAGATAAAACAATATTTACAAGAAAAAAACGACGAAGTCAAATTTTACTGCGAGATTGATAAGGGTTTATATTTCGCTGGATTAGACAAAAACCAAATGCCGCAAGTTACAGACATTCTCGCTAATGCTAAAAATCTTTGCGTCGGCGTCGAGAATAAAGGAGTACAAGAACCCATTCCGAGATGGATGTTAAGAGAGGGAGATGCTTACTACGCCGCATATAAAAATGGTAACTTTTCTTTCTATCCCGACGGCACACAAGAGCGTTACGCTTTTTCAAAAGGCAGAGGTAAGGTAGACGTTTACGAGCTGTTAGATTACCTGTCTCGCAATGGAACGGCAGAGGGTGTTTTTATGGAAGACAGAGACAGAACAGAAAGCTCTCTTAAACTTTATGCAAACGTAACAGGCGAACATGCTAACGACCATGTGCGCAAAGGCATGTACATTTACGGCTCTCATCACGACGCGGGCGACGACCCGAAAATGCTGCAAATGGCTACCACCGTTTATCCGATAAACGACGGTAAAGATAAGTTGCTTTACTTTGACCTTGATGCGCCTGGTAAAATAATATCGTCGTTCCTTGAAGTACGAGTACTGCAAGAGGATATTAACGGAGAAATCCGTATAGGTAAATCTTTTACGATTGAAAATAACCAAAAAGGAATAGATTGGGCGGAAGAACAGGCAAAAAAAGGATACGAAACAAAACTTTCAGCCATCAACCAAAATTTGCTGCAAAACGGACACGAATACTATAACCGTATCAGCATCGTAAACGCTGATACTTTAGAAGAAGTAAAGCCGGTTTATAACGCTGCTGATAATTATTTCCGGATGCAAAAGGAACAATCGGAAAAAAGGCTTATCGACTTGCTCATAAAGAACGACATCAGATATTCAGACCTGTCAGCAACGGACGTAAAAAATCTTCTTGACGGCAAGGAAACCAAAGAACTGAATTTGCGGACTAAAGGCGGTCATTATTACAACGCAAAGCTTTCTCTGATAAAAAATGAAGATGGTTCCTTATCGCTGAATATCAATAGAATACAAATACAATCCAAACAATCGGGAGGGTTGAAACGATGATAATTCTAAAACCCACATTCCGTTATTGGCTGATGACTAATCTTCTATGGCTCATTACCCTTTCCCTTTTGTTTGCCGTCGCTTACTTCATGCCACAGGGTAACTATCTGATATACGGTTTAGGAACACTCGTCTGTGTCTTGCTTGCTAATATAGCGTGGAGTTATGTAGTATTGTATAACATTACCTATATTATTGAACAGGAACAGATTATTGTTAAACGTGGGGTTTTCATAAAGACAACCAACTATCTGGAAATGTATCGTATTTACGATTTTGAAAAACGACAGCATATCGTCGAAGCCGCTTTTGGGCTTATGAGCATCACATTACTTTCGCGGGACATGAGTAACTCGAATGTTAAGTTTATCGGTATTGCAAACAGCGACGATGTGATACCTGTAATCCGTGAACGTGTCGAGCGTGAAAAACAACGTAAACGTGTGATTGAGTTTAATAATCCTTATGGCACAATGATATGAACGGGAACGTTTTTATTCAGATGAATTTGAACGACTTAACAAAGTTTTTTAACTTTGTCGCAACAACATTCACGGATAAGGACGATGGCTATATGACGCACGAACAGGTTATTGCATTTCTTCAAACTAATGACAACCTGTTGTCAAAACTTGTTGCTAACGGCGTAATAAGTAAGTACATGCTTTACGGCACACCGCGTTACAAGCGGAGTGAAGTAGTTGAATTTATGAACTTCAAAAAGTTGATTATATAAAAATATACAAATTTGCAAGCTATGAAATGGTATGCAATCGAGAAATATTTGTACAGCATGACCGACAAACAGGTTGAACAGTTGGAAAAGAACTATCCCGACAGTTGGGAACGTCATATTGTCGGCGAGAAAGACGAAGATGAAAAACTTGCCGCATATCTTGACAGAATAAAAGAGTTAGGCACTTATGTAGCTGATGTTAAAGCACTCTTTTATCCATAACGAAATTTTTAACTACTTAATATATAGCAATATGGCACACGAGAAATTAACCCCATCAGACAATTATCAACAGTTAATTTTCAGTTACTTGCAGAATTACCACCCTTATATGTTAGAAGATAAGGACGAAGCTGTTGATGTCATTGTTTTGCGGGCGGGAAAGGCTCAAAATGCGTACCGCACAGCCGCATACAACAATGAAAGTCCATTAGAGTGCGAACAGGCTGCAATGGACGCCTTATACGCAGGACTTGAATTTTCCCCTATCACGTACCTGATAGAAGCGTGTATTAACGCAACAGGGTTCGAGATGAACAACGACGAAGCGTGTGAAATCTACCGAAACCAAACCGTTAAAGAAATTTTTCAACGTTATGGAACAGAAATTGAAGGCGACCCGCGAGAGTATCTACTTGTCGCGGAACTTGCACCGTTCTTTGAACAGTACAAAGACCGTCAACAACTATCAGAACAGTATTTTTAACTTATAAAAAGGGCATGAAAATTTGAAATAACAGTAGCCGTATAATAATTCTGAATATGCAGTATGGCATCTATAAGGGAAAAATTAACAGCGAACATTGACGCTATCGAAGTGATATTGAAACTTGACGTTTTCAACGGCGAGAAACCGACACCGGAACAGCAACAGGTCTTGAGACAGTACGCAGGCTTTGGCGACTTGAAATGTATCTTGCTCGACCCCGCGCGACCGCAGGAGTTCGCGCAGTCGGAACAGCATCTTATACCGTTAGTCCAACGGCTGCATGACGTAATCCGCGAAAACGCGCCGGAACGGTACACCGATTATATCAATTCTCTGAAAGAAAGTGTATTAACGTCATTTTATACACCGAATGAGGTCATCGCGTCTCTGGATAGAGCCTTTGCACGAAACAACCTGACGTTCCAATACGTGTTAGACCCGTCCGCAGGATTGGGGGCTTTTACAACAATCAAAGGGGAACAATATACGCTTATCGAAAAAGACATGCTTACCGCACGTATCTTGAAAGCATTGTACCTCGATAGCAAAGTTATTGCCGCAGGTTTTGAAACTGTTCCCGCAAATCAGAACGGTACTTACAATCTCGTAGCCTCAAATATTCCGTTCGGTAATCTGAAAGTCTATGATGCTGCATATCGTAACTCATCAAACCCATTTTTGCAACATTCCACAAACGCTATTCATACATACTTTTTTGAAAAAGGACTTGATATGTTGCGAGACGGCGGTATTCTTTCCTTTATTACTTCTACAGGGGTAATGGATGCACCAGGTAATGAATATTTTCGCCAACATTTTTTATCCCGCGCCAAACTGATAAGCGCGGTCAGACTGCCAGAAAATCTCTTTGACAGTACAAAAGTACAATCTGACTTGATAATATTACAGCGAGACGACCGCAGAACAGCAAACACACCGTTGTCTGCAGATGAAGAAAAATTTATCCGTGTGGACGATGTAAGAGGAGACGGCTTATATCTTAATGCTTACTATCACCAACAGTTGACACAACATACTGTTGCCACCGAAAACCGTATTGATACCGACATGTACGGAAAACCGGATGTGCGTTATACACATAGCGGCGGCGTAACCGGAATAGCGCGTGACATGCAAGACATTCTCTCCTCTGATATGCGACAAAACATTGATAGAAAACTATTTACCGCTTATAATATCCCTGTCGTCATTCCCGCCGGCCGACCTGTACAGTTGTCACTGTTTGACAATTTTAATATTTATCAGAAACCGGTAGAACAAAAACAAAAGCCTGTAAAATTTGATTACACCAACGACATTTATCATATTGAGGGCAGTTATCAGTTGAACGGTAACGAGATAGGCAAAGCCATTGACGGTAAAACGGCTGAAATTATTACCGAACAGGACGATGCAATACGGCAACTTTTAATTGATTACGTCTATTTGCGCGATGCTTATTTTGATCTTAAAAACTTTGAAAATCAGCATTTAAAAGAAAATCCCGAAAAACGCACTGAACTTAACCGTTCGTATGATGCTTTTATTCAGTCGCCGTATTTCGGCAGGGAACAACAACCCTCATTGATTGAGGTAAGTAACTTTTTCAAACTTGAGCCGTCATTTACCGAACTGAAAGGTCTTGAATATATTACAGACGGTAAAGTAACGAAAGCCGACATCTTTGTTGAGCCTGTCGCGTTCGGACGTGAAAAGGAAAGTTATACGGCATTGGAAGCTCTGAATGTTTGTCGAAACCGTCTTAACAGGGTTGATATGGATTACATCCATTCACTTACAGGCTTAAATGCCGACGCTATCGCGCGAGAACTGCAAGGTCAAATCTATAAAAACCCTGTAACAATGCAGTATGAGACGGCAGACGTTTTCTTGTCGGGCAACGTCTATGAGAAGTACGGACAGGCGGTAACAGCTTGCATGGGGAATAACATGGATTATGAACTGATACAGTCGCGTGACGCGCTCCAATCTGTTATTCCTGCAAAAGTGCCGTTTAACGAGATAGGTCTGAATTTCGGCGAAAGGTGGATACCTGTCTCTTACTATGATATTTTTGTGTCCAAACTTTTGGGAACCGATACAAACGTATATTATAATCCTCTTATAGATGATTTTGATGTAAAGGGCGATGTAAACTATTATTCTCATAAAAAATATGCCGTACAGTCGGCAAGCCGTTACTATAATGCGCACGATGTTGTGCGTTTTGCGCTGCTTGATACGATGCCGCAAATGACTAAAACGGCAGGGCGCGGCGAAGAAAAAAAAACTGTTCCCGACACAGAGGGAATACAATTAATGAACGCTAATATAGCGATGATAAAAAGCGAGTGGGACACGTGGCTGCTTAATTTACCCGCAGAGCGAAAACTTGAACTTGAAAACATGTATAATGAGAGGTTTAACTGTTTCGTTAAGCCACAGTTTGACGGCTCTTTTCAAACCTTTCCCGGATTTGACTTGTCATTAATGCCTTTTCATGAACTTTACGCCTCACAAAAAGACGCCATATTACGCATTAAATCACAAAACGGCGGGATAATAGACCATGAAGTAGGCAGCGGTAAAACGATGATTATGTGTTGCAGTGCATACGAAATGAAACGGTTAGGTATTATTAACAAGCCGATTATCATAGGAATAAAGGCAAATACAATAGAAATAAATCAGACTTTCCGTAAAATATATCCGGACGCTAAAATCCTGTATGCAGACCCGAAAAAGTTTACACCCAAAGACCGCGAGGAGTTTTTTAATAAGATACAAAATAATAACTGGGACTGTATCATAATGACGCACGAACAGTTTATGCACATCCCACAGTCGTTAGAGGTTGAACGACAGGTAACAGTTGAAGAACTTACAAAAATTGACCGTTCTTTGTACGCACTTGATAACGATAGAATAAATTTCAAACGCGCTAAAAAGGCGTTGGAACAACGGAAAAAGACGCTGACAGTAAAACTTGGCGTTCTCAATGACAAACTTAACAGTCGGAAAGATAACGTTGTGGATTTTCGCACAATGGGAATAGACCACATATTTTGCGACGAGAGCCAAAAATTTAAGAATTTGCGCGTCCAAACGCGACACGAGCGAGTTGCAGGCATCGGCAATACGCAAGGCTCTGACAGGTCAATGAACATGAAATTTGCTATTCGCGACATTCAGGAACGGAAAGGCAGAGACCTTTGCGCTACTTTCGTGTCGGGAACTACCATAGTAAACAGTTTGACGGAGTTATATGTTCTGTTTGATTATATGAGACCGCGAGCACTTGAAAAACAAGGTATTGAATGTTTCGATGCGTGGGCGGCAATCTATACCAGAAAGTCAAAGGAAATAGAGTTTTCAGTTACTAACGAACTGATTATGAAAGAACGGTTCAGGGAGTTTGTCAAAGTGCCGGAACTTTCGTTGTTTTACAGCGAAATAACGGACTACATGACAGCCGAAGATATAGGGATAGACCGACCCATGAAAAACGAGGTTTTTGTAACATCAGAACAGACAGAGGTACAGCGCGATATGTATATGCGTCTTAAAGATTTTGCTAAATCGGGCAACGGTGAGATTATTTTTCGTCCCAAATTAAACAGTAACGAACAAACAGCAAAAATGCTAATTGCCACAAATACAGCTAAAAAAGCGGCTGTTGATATGCGACTGATTGATGAACACCGTTATGGAGAAGATTCGAGTTTGCGGACTAAAGAAGTCGCAAACCGAGCCTTTGACTACTATAAAAAATACGACGAACAGAAAGGCTCGCAGTTTATTTTCAGTGATATGGGCGTACATCATTCCGATGACAACTTTTCCGTCTATAACGACATTAAACAGAAACTTGTCGAAAAGGGAATACCGGAAAAAGAAATCATTTTTATTCAGGACTTTCAAAGTGACAAAAAGCGGGAAAAATTGCAAAAAGACGCCAATGCAGGTAATATAAGGATAATGATAGGGAGTACCGACATGTTAGGCACTGGCATCAACGCACAGGAACGTTGCGTTGCGATACATCATGTAAATATTCCATGGACACCGAAAGATTTTTTGCAACGTAACGGCAGAGGAGTACGTAAAGGCAACAGGGTTGCTAAATACTTTGCCAATAACACGGTGGATGTTCTGATATACGCGACGCAAAGCAGCCTTGATACTTACAATTTCAACATCGTAAAGAATAAGGAACACTTTATACATCAGATAAAGAACGGTACGGCAAACGTGCGAACTATCGACGAGGGCGGCATGGATATGAATACAGGTATGAGTTACGGCGAATATATTGCAATCCTTTCAGGTAATAACGACCTTTTGGAAAGGGCTAAACTTGAAAAAGAAATATCTGTACTGAAATCGGAAGAACGGCTTTTCAGATTAAAAGCCGTTGACAGAGACAACAATATAATGCGTTTCTCACAAGAGTTAGAATTGAATAACAGAAATCTTGCGTACTTTCATAAGGATATGCAAGAATTTCAAACCATGCCCCGAAACAAAGACGGTGTACCAATAGTTGAAATGAAAATAGGCGATAAGGTTTACACTGATTATAAGAGATTTGGCGACGCTATCAATAAGGCTCTTGACAAAGAAAACCGCGATACGGTGAACTATCAAACAATCGGATCATTTGGCAACTTCAAACTCATAATGCGAGCCGAAGAAGTTACTGCTTTGGGCGAGAAAACATATCAAAATCATATGTACGTGCAAGGACAGTTGAAATATCAGCACAACAAAGGGTTTGTTGCGCGAACGGCAGAAATAGCCGGTAAATATCCTGTTCATACGCTTGAGCGTATTGAAAAGTCATTGATACCGCAATACACGGAAAAAAACGCCGCACTTCAAAGGAAGATTGACGACCTGAAAAAAATTAACTGTGACTTTCCTAATAAGGATAAACTGACAGATGCACAGGTGCGGTTTGCCGAACTTGACAAACGCATCAGCAGCACAATCGGTGGTGGGCAGGAAAGCATTATGGAAATGAGTTTTAACAAGGATACACGGCAGGGTGTAAAAATGTAATAATTATGCGAATCATGGGTCAAACAGCAAAAGCAAGCAAAGCGATAGTCGGTTTTCCAAAACAATGCAGCCATAAACCGTTAGTAGAACGGACTTTGCTTGCATTTTGGATGTTTGAATGTTCGATTTTCCAATAGCGCAAAAGCATCTACATTGGCTGCGGAAATGAGTTTTAGCTGTGCTGTTCAATTTCTGAACCTGTCGCATTTATAAACACTTCAAACTCTTTTTGTTGTATTTTACTGTCTGATATTTTCATCATTAGTGTCTGTCCGGAAACCCCTATTTTCATGAGCGGGGTTTTGATCAGCAAAAAAATTGAGCATCTTTTGAACAGCCATTTTGTTTTTTTGCCGGAAATATTACTTGTAGAAAGAAAACTCTCTACAGCGGTGTTTCGTTACCCGTCAGAAGAAAAATGCAAAATCGGAAGTGATAGAAACACTCTACGAATGCCCGCCTAAGGAGCAGGCAGACAATAAAACAGCCAGAAGAACATATCCGTTTGACATACAAAGACGGGATAGAAGTCAAACCGCTTTGCCTACGCCGGGTAACTTATCGGGACGAGAAAGGGCGAATTTATCATTTTATCACTAATAATTGGGAGATAACAGCGGAGGAGGTTGCCCTGATCTACAAATACCGGTGGACGATAGCGCTTGTTTTCAAGAAATTAAATGATTTGAGAAAATTGCAACTATTTTAGTTGCAAATATTGAATTAAATTATTACCTTTGTGGCATGAGCAGAAACGAAAAATTACTACTCCGCTTTTTAAGTCTGCCAAAGGATTTTACGTTCGAAGAAGTTGTCAGACTGTTAAATTCCCTGGGCTTTTATGAAGTAAAGACAGGAAAAACAAGCGGCTCGCGTGTGAAGTTCAGGAATGATAATTACCCGTTGAATGTTGTGAAATTTCACAAACCACATCCGGAAAATATCCTGAAACCTTATGTATTGGAGATAATAAAAAGCAATTTGGAAGAATGTAATTTAATAACAACACAGGAATAACAAAATGAATAACAATGTATTAACATACAAAGGCTATTATGGAAGCATTGAATATGACCTTGGCAACAAGATGCTGTACGGACGGCTTTTAGGCATAAAAGGCGCCTATATCTATGAAGGGAGTACTCTTAACGAACTGGAAACCGATTTCAAACAATTTGTAGATGAATACCTGTACGATTGCCAACAAGACGGCATGCACCCACAAAAACCCAATTTGGGCACATTTAACGTCCGTATAAGCATGGATTTACATTTCAAAGCATCGGAGACTGCAAAAAAACGCGGCCAAAGCCTGAACAATTTTGTAAAACAGGCCATAGAACACGAAGTGAATCGTTGATTGGCGCACTTGTCAAAACTGTTAGGTTTAAACACGATGTCAAAGTTAGGATGCTTTGCTTCATAATCCTTTTCAAGGAATCATTATTGCCTGTATACTTGTAGCACTATCTCCAAGTACTATTTGTTTGTGTTCTCATTTCTACATGAAAATAAGAACAACCCAATTTTGACACCATTAACCCGTTCTATAAAAAGTATACTTTTTGTAGAACGGGTTAATGGTGCAAATTGCCGCCTAAAATAAAAATAAGAATGCTGCCTTTTGAGACAGTCTCTTGTTTTTGTGGGGATAAAGCACATGTGTAGCGTCTTGAATGAGTGAATGTAGTGCTGTCTGCAAAACTAAACGGGATGAACGAACGAACGAAAGACACTACTCTTACTTGGGTCAATAAATGTGTGGTGGTGAATGGAGTGTAACGGAACAAACACGACACAACCGCTGAAGGGTGGGATAGAATGTTTTTTTGCTACGTGTTCCGTGAGAACATGATATGGATTCATGTTCGTGCCGAATCAGATAGAAATCTCACTAATTTCCCGAAATATTCCTGTAATTTCGACGAAACTACCAAATTATTTGGTTGCGGATTTTAGGGGGTTTTGTAGACAGCATGATGCTTTCAATACATTTTTCTATCCAGGGGGTCCCGTTATGGGTAGGAATGACTACGAGTACTTTTTTCATCATTTTTAATTTATAGTTGTCATTTATTCTGTTCC
>JAISXJ010000173.1 GCA_031270565.1 Prevotellaceae bacterium | reverse complement strand
TAGGCATACAGGAATTGAAGCGCCTCGCGTTGCGCAAGGCTCAGTCCCTCCTTATCGAAAACGGAAAACAGCGCACAACCGCGATGCTGCACTTCCGCTTTTCGCTTTTCAAACTGCGTCAAAACCTGTTCGCGGTAGGCTTCTTCTTTCAAAAAATGTTTTTCCTTTTCGCACGACGAAAAGGCTAACGCCGCGCATAACGCTACGGCAAGAAACAATCTATTTCTCATTGGTAATAATATTTATTCATATAGGAACTTCTAAAAATTGCTTTTTCTGCGTTACGCTCTTTCGGTAAAATGCTCATTTACGTTAGTAAACTCCGCTTTTACCTCAATGGCAAGCCTTGAAAAATCTTATTTTTAGAAGCCCCCATACATTTCAGCACACTTTTAATTTTTTCCGCATCCGGCAGCAACAGGCTGTACTCTTCTTCCTGACGGACGAAATTCGTATTCCGGTATTGCATTTCGCTTGTCCGGCGACTGCGAAAAGCGCCGTGCATTTCCGTCAATCCGGTGTTGCGGATTAGCGCGGCGGCGTTGTCGGGCGTAATGCCCGCGCCGGGCATGATGACAATGCGGCTGTCGGCTTTTTCAATCAGTTGCCGGATGACGTCAGCACCCTCGACGGCTGTGTCGTAGCCGCCCGACGTGAGGATGCGCTCGCAGCCTAAGTCAATAATCGTTTCCATAGCCTGAAAGAGGTCGCAACTCCGGTCGAACGCGCGGTGAAACGTCACGCCCATGCCGTACCGGCGGGCGGTGTCCGTCAGTTCGCGGCACCGTTCCGCATCGACCGTTCCGTCTGGGCGCAACATCCCGATGACTGCGCCGTCGCATCCGGCTTGTCCGCAAAAATGGATGTCCGCTTTCATGATTTCAAATTCCAAGTCGCTGTACAGGAAATCGCCGCCACGCGGGCGGATAAGCACGTAGAGCGGAATATGCAAGCCCCTGCGTGCCTCCCCGATTTGCGCCGCCGACGGCGTAGCGCCGCCTTCGGAAAGGTTGGCGCAAAATTCAATCCGTCCGGCGCCGGCTGCCTGCGCGATGAACGCATTGGCAGCGGAATCGACACAGATTTCGAGTATGGGTGTTATTTCTTTCATCGTGATGCAAAGGTAGGGATATATTTCGGAAATGAGTTGTCAGTTATCAGTTTTCAGAGTGTAGTTTTTAGAGTTTAGAGTGTAGAGTTTAGTTTTTAGAGTTTTAATTCGTAATTCGTAATTGTTCATTTTTCATTTTTCACCGGCTCACTGACCTCACTGAGCGGCTTACTGACCTCAGTGAAAAAAATAAAGCGTTTTTTAGAGCGTGAAGAATTAAAAAATAAAATGGAATCATTGAAAGCGCGATTGTGCCGTAAAAGGCACGAAAAACTGAAAACTACAAACTGAAAACTGATTTACAGGTAACTGTGCATCCCTTCCATCAGGAAGCTGACGCCTAAAAAGGTCATAGCAACAGCCAGTATGGCAAAAAGCATGTAGCGATGGAAGAACTTGGGACGTCCAAAAGCTTTGAGACTGCCGGCATGCATGGGAATGGCATAGACAATCAGCGTGATAAGCGCCCACGTCTCTTTGGAATCCCATCCCCAATAGCGTCCCCACGAGATATTTGCCCAGATAGCGCCAATGAAAATACCCATAGCCAGCAGGAACAGCGCAGGATAGAGCAGTTTCCGGTTGAACAGCAGCAGACGCTGTGCCAGTCGTTTAGAACAGAGCGCCACCCCGCTCACAGAGGCAGCCGTCAACAGCAGCACGTAGGAAATCATTATGATAGAGACATGAATCGCCAGCAACGGTGAACGTAGGACAGGGGTCATCGGATTAATCTGCGAAATGTAGAACCACACCGCGACGGTTGGCAGCGCAAGCGCCGTAACGCCCTTCCACGAAAGTCGCAGAAACAGCAGCCACACCGCCGCAATCGCCAGCAACAGATAACCCGTATAGGTAACAGGAATACCCCACGGGTCGTGATTGAGAAGGAGTGTTGTGCCCATTTCGTCGTCGTCGTACTCCAGCTGATAGAGCCGATAGCCTTTGTGCCGGTAGATTCTGTTCATAGACACCCGACAAACCTCGCCGTCCACACGCAGATAGCTTATAAAGTCTGCAGGCTCGCTGGAGTCGGGATGGTGTTCCACCTCAAAAAGCAATAGTTTGATGTTAAACGGCAAAGGATGACGGGCGTTATCTTTATCCGAAATATAGTAATTGAGAATTTGTCCCTGACGGATATGCAATGCGCCGCGTTCGGCAGTCAGGAACGTCACCAAAGCGCCTGCCAGAATGACAAGCAGGGCGATGTGCAACAGGGCGGCGGCTTTTCGTTTGAATATTTTCTTTTGAACAAGATAAACGGCTGCACTTGCAGCTGTTATCATCCAGACTGCAACAAACCACCACGCGCCGTAAATGGCTGTGATGGCTTGTTCGCGTCCGAAAACCTTTTCAACAACGGTTGCCGTTGCCATAATTACGGCTAAGGCAATCAGTCCGCCAAAGGACGTCCATTTGAAAAGTGATTTCATTTAAATGGCTTCCAGAAATTTTATCAGGGCATCTCTGTCCTCTTTGGAGAGATTCCGGTATTTGTCACGGGCGTAACGGGCATCGCCGCCGTGCCACATAATAGCTTCGGTATAGTTGCGGGCGCGCATATCGTGCAGATGGTCGCTTGCGCCCGTGCATTTCTGTGACAGACCACGTCCCCAAAGCGGCGTTGTGCGACACCAGCCGGTACGAATATCATTCACCATCTCCAATCTGTGCTGCAACAGGTCGGTATAAGGGAATATTTTCTGGTACGGATAACGCGGCAACTTATCCTTCACCATCGGGTCGCCGGAATAATCGTCCGCACCTGTCGTCCACGAAGGACGGTGGCAGGAGGTGCAACCGATTGAATAGAAAAGCGATTTCCCGCGCTGAACGGTCTGGTCGTCAAGGTTGCGCGCAGCAGGCACAGCCAAGCCGCGATGCCAAACCATAAAGTCGATATAATCTTCGTCGCTCATCTCTGCGGTCAGATTCTTGGACATTAAGTAATTGTAGATTTCGGTTTCGGTTTTGCCTAAAGTTGCCTGTATCTCGGCATTTTGAGACATTGCCGTAGCGTACGCAGCAGTGATATAGTGATAGGTACGATTGGAGCGGGTA
Organism: Prevotellaceae bacterium; assembly: GCA_031270565.1. Lineage (GTDB taxonomy): Bacteria > Bacteroidota > Bacteroidia > Bacteroidales > Paludibacteraceae > F0058. Next base: position 6,851 of record JAISXJ010000173.1, on the reverse strand, counting down.
ACATTGGTAATGTTCCAGATAGCATTGGCGCCGGGACCGTTCTGCAGCGTACCGCGTGTCAGTCCGTAGGTGAAACGCCCCGGATGCGACGTGCCGTCCACTTCCGGAATAAAGTTAGCGGGGTCGTATTTAGCGTCATTAAGTGTATAACCCAAACTCTTTTCATACTGATACTGTGCCAGAATGGAATCATCGGGAATGGCGTCAAGCAGTCCCGTGCCGTAGATGCCGATGGTCGCTTCGAGGCGCACCTTCACATTTGCGTAGGGCACCGTGGTTGTAACGCCGTTTTTGGTAACCTCAAGCGGTACGCGGTAGGCGTTTTCGGCAATAGTAACTTCGGGATAAATCAGCGAATAGGTTTCGCCGTCGGGGAAACGGTTGTTCCATTCGTCAGTATATTCAGTCCACGTAATAGATATGCCACTTTCATCAATCGGAGCGAGGAAAGGCTCAACCGCCTGTGTTTGCGGCATTCCTGTCAGTGAAGAGAGGTAAGCATCGCTCTCGTCGGTAACGACGAGCAGATAGCTGTTGCCATAGTCAACAGCGCGGTAACGGTCAACGCGCTTGCCATGCCCGTAACCCGGATGGCACGTGAGGCACGAACTGCGTACGGACACAGGACCCAACCCTCCCCGCACACCGTCGGTAGAAAACTCATTCTCAAAAGAGGCTTCGCCATATTTAAACCGTAACATCAATGTTGGGTCATCTTCTACAACAGGCGTTGGCTGTTCGTAGGCAAAAGGCGTTTCGTTAAAAGCCGTTCCGAGTTTGCCGCCGGAATAATACTCATCCGAAAGTCCATCTGGAGGTGGAGGAGTCGGTTGCGGCGTACAGGACATCATTAAAGAACATACGACGCAAACAATAACAGGATAATGTTTTTTTCTCATAATAATAAGACCGTTTTTTTAAGGTTACAAAGAAGACGCCCTGCAAAGGGTGCCTTCTTTTTTTGTATTAAATAATTGATAATGCGAATGACAGCTATTTGCTATTCTCTCAGAGCGTTTTTTGCTTCGGTGAGTACTGACGCCAATTCGTCGCAGGCTTCTACAGCCTCTCCTGCCTGAGAAGAAGCGTAATTGCTGAAGAACGGGTGCTGTATTGCCTGAATTTTGGCAACGGCGTTATCAATGGCTGCAATAACCCGACCGTCAAGCGTAACATTCACTTTTTTAAAGTAGTCGCTCACGGAAACGCCGCGAGCGGCAGCATCTGCACCGCCCAGATAGGCATTGCGAATACTTTCTATGTTGTCAACAAAGTCTATCAACGAGTTGTAACTGTAAGGTGATTCAATATAGTTTACATCTTCGCCGGAGTAAGGCTGCCCGATTTTCAGCGTCCCAACCTCATCTGCAATGGTAACGCATCCTTCCAGCAGAGCCTCAACGGCATCCAATACCGATATGTAGGTACTGCCGGTTTTACCTGCGTTAATCATATCGGCGCCATAGCTGGCGTTGTTGCCGATGGTAATACCCAGCTCGAAATCGTCAATCACAGCCTGTTTTTCTTCGGAAACGTTGTCGTAACCAGCCCATGCAGCTTCGAGACGAATACATTGATTGCGCAAGTCGCCCGATACGGCTACTGCGTATATCAGTTCGTTGTTGGTGATAGCGGAAGCGTTTTTCTTTGCGCCGTCGACAAAAAGAATGTATTCAATGCCGTGGAAGCCAAGCAGACTGGAGCCAAGATATTCTCCCGCCCATGCAACGCCATCTTCCGAATCCATACTGCTAATGTTGTCGTTGTTGTTCAGAAGCACCTCCAAAGCCGTCCTGTCGAGAGGCCATGTGTCAATGTGCGGGTCAATGCCAAAGTCGCCGGCGGCGCCATACAGGAATGCTTCACTCAATTCCCAGTGATGACGTGCAGCAAGCCATTTATCGGCAGCTGCCTGAAGGTTAGCGGTAGCTTCCTGATCGTTACCGGCTGCCTTGCTCGCTTTGAGGGCAGTCAGGGCATCGTGCAGAGCAATGGTCTCATCGGCTAAAGCCGTGTAGGTAGCAATCACGGTGTGATTAACATACTGAGGAACAGCCTGCGAAAGAATTTCCAGATTAGGGTCTCCGTCCGGTTCTCCGCCGGTGTTACAGGATGTAAAACCCAAAACCAGAGTTACGGCACAAACCATAACAGTTAATGTTTTCATTTGTTTGTTCATTGTGATAACAGTTTTGAATATAATAAAATTAAAAAATTATTTCGTAAAAAATCCGGCATACGCCACGCCTATTGAAAGGCTGTTTTCGTTATTATATTGGCGTTTGAGGATTCCGGATGAATATTCGGCTTTAATAACAATCTGTTTTACGGGGAAATAATTAATGCCGCCCACTATGCGCTGACGCCCGCACCATTCATCAATGGGAATATTTTTTGCCGTTTTGAACATGGAATCATAATATTCGTACCGTCCGAAAAGAAACAGTTTCTGATTGCTTTGACGGCTTTTTTCGCCCAGTGAAAACAGGTCATAACCAACCTCAACACCCGTTGCGAGGGCATCGGAAGCAACATTAGTGCGCGGTGAGGGAGACAGTTTGGGCAATTTTTTGTTATAGGCGGAGATTGTTTCCGAATCACCGAGATGTCCGTAATCGCAATATCCGCGAGCAATAAGATTGTGCGCGTTATACTCAAAATCGAATGTGCCGATGATAACTGCCCCGCGCACATTTTTATATTTATCCGCCTGACTTGGCAGAATACTGTTCCCAAAACTGTGTCCGTAATAGCCGCTTACGCCAAATCGCAACCCCTTGACAGAATAATTGTCCACGCGCAGAAGTCCTGCGTATCTGTTCGCCACTTTAAATTCGTAGGGCGATGCGGAACCGCCCTGAATCCAGTTTTGACGACCAAACATCTCCGAATCAAGACCGGGGAGCAGCATTGCTTCGTAACGCCATTTGCCATGCCGTCCCCAAAGGCTGATACCTGTCTCGTGCCACGTACAGGGAAAAATGGTGTTTTCGCCTTCCGGACGGAAGACGGTAAAGAACTCGGTCGGAAGGTGATTGCCGTTGGTCAAACCGACAGGGACAATAATATGCCCTAACCGCAGATTGAGGGCGCGGGAGAAAGTCTTTTCAATCCAAAACTGCTCCAAAGCTACCTCGCCGCCACGTTCAACTTCCGTTTCGTATTCGCCTGCCTCTTCGGCTTCAAGCTCTACGGCTGCCTCAACGCCGCCATGCTCAAACTCCACTTCCGCATTCACACGCCAGCCCTTACCAAATTCATATCCAATGAAAAATGTTACGTGAGGAATGTCAAAACGACCGTAACCCGAAGCGTCCTTATAATTGTCGGCGTGGGAATAGCGATTGATATTATCGCTAAAGAAATACCGTGAATAAGCGAGTTCGCCGTAGCCGCCAAGCGTCAGACGCGAAGGCAGTTGCAAAGATGTACGGGATAACGTATCTGACTCTCTGCTGCTCTGAGCGCAGGAAAAGGATGCAGAAAAAAGCATCAGGAAAAAAAGGAAAACACATTTAATGGTAGCGCTAATAACTCTCATACTAATGGTTATTTTTTTGACGTCGCAAAAGTATCACTACTTCGCATAACCGGCAATACTCATTAGTAGGTATTTTACACCATCGTTTTACTCACAAAATGTTGCATCTCTACTTTGTGCCGTTTCATTGTTGGACAGCCTGATGAGAATATTACCGGTCGTTTTCAGAGAGAAGTTGCTCTATACGCTTGTCGGCTACGCGCAACTGTTGACGGCAAAAATTCGCCAGTTCAGTTGCCTGCTTCACCTGCTCCATCAAATCATCCACTCCAAGCGAATGGTTTTCTATTCCGGCAACAATCGCTTCAAGTTGCTCTACGGCTTGTTGGTAGGTTAAATTTTTTTGCATAATAAATGGGTTTAAAAACGGTGATTAATGTTATGCGGGATTGTTTGTAGCGTTCCTCTTTTTGCTTACAACAGTGGTTTGCAGGCAGCCATCGGCGAGATAAATGGCGAGCGTGTCGCCATTATCAACCTGATTAATGGAACGTATGGCTGTTCCACGCCGCTCGACGAGTGCGTAACCACGTAAAAGCATCTTTTGGGGGTCGGAAAAGTCAAGTGTTTTCTGAATGAGAAGAATGCGCTGTTGTTCTTCGTTAATATACTGCCGTACAGTCCCCCGCAATTTTTCAACAGCAGCCTGCAAATACATTTCACATTCACGTATAATGGTATTCGCGCTGTATGGCAGTCGTTGCAGGATATAGCGACAGCGGGTATCGGCTGCAGCCAACTGTTGGCGGGCTGTGTCAGCCAGCGTTTCGACTAACGCTTCAACGTGTGTGTCGGCAGCACGTATGATTGTAATCAGCCTTTCGGCAGCTGCTGTTGGCGTTTTCACGCAACTGTGCGCCACCAGATCCACGATGGTATCATCGCGCAAATGTCCGATACCACTGATGAGCGGCAACGGGAACTGGGCGCAGTGGAACGCCAGATTGTAGTTGTCAAAGGCGCTGAGTTCGGAGGTTGAGCCGCCACCGCGTATGATGACCACGACATCAAACTCATCCTGTCGCGCATAAATGGCGTCAAGCGCCGCAATGATTGATGATTCGGTTTGTCCGCCCTGCATCACCGCCGCAAACAGTTCTACACTAAACCAATATCCAAACGCATTGCCGGTCAACTGGTGCATAAAGTCGCCATAACCGGCTGCCGTCTCCGACGAAATCACTGCTATACGTTGCGGCAAATGGGGCATCGGCAACGACTTGTTCACATTCGCCACTCCCTCATCAGTCAGGCGGCGGATGATTTGAGTACGGCGCATTGCCATGTCGCCGACAGTGAATGTCGGGTCAATATCAAATATTTGCAAACTAATGCCGTAAAGTTCGTGCATCTCCACCTTACAGAATGCCAGAATCTTTATGCCTGCCTGTAACGAGATGCCGGTTGCTTCTTCAAAGCAAGGTTTTATCATTCGATAACGCGAATCCCAAATCGTTGCCTTTTGCTTTGCCATAATAGCATTCGTGTTTGGCTCTGTCTCAATCAACTCCAGATAGCAATGCCCTGCGGCATTTTCGCGTACCTCGCTCAATTCGGCATGCACCCATACAGGCGTGGTAAATGTCGTTTTAAGCGTCCGTTTGATATGCAGATTGAGTTCAAGTAGTGAGAGTGATTCCATAGCGTAACAATTAAACCTTATCGGGAGAGAGACAAAAACAACCTCACGGCTTGTCAACCGCGAGGTCTTTTCCAAAAGTCTTTACATACAATAGTCCGATTTTCTCCGGACTATTCGGGATTTTGGTCGGGCTGCGATTGTGGACTTGGCTGTGCCGGTAAGCCTTCCTCGAAATTGAGCGTTGAGGGAACCTGTTGTTGCTGCTGCGTTGCAGACTCGGTAACAACATCCTGAGACAATTCTGAGGTGCTTTGAGTGCCGGTATCACTGCGGTGTATGCCCGACGCAAAGATACTCAACACCACGATAACAGCAACGAGCGTCCATGTTGCCTTTTCAATTTTGTCGGTTGTTTTTCGCACACCAAACACTTGATTGGCAGATGCAAATCCGGCAGCCAAGCCGCCTCCTTTAGAATTTTGTATCAAAACCAGCAGCGTCAAGAATACGGCAGCCACCACAATTAGAATAGTAAATAGATTATACATAGTCGATTATTTAGAATTTTCGATAATTGTTTTTACATAATTTATTTGGGCTGCAAAGTAAACGCTTTTTTTTGGTTTTTTCAAACATAATGCGTTTAAAATTTGCAGGGCAACATCATATTTATTCTCTTTGAGCGCGGACATCACATTTTCTTCGGTGGCTTCAACCTCTACCAAATTCTCCGGCAAAGGGGTTTGCGCTGTGATTTGAGCCTGCTTCTGTATGCGGACAGCTTTTAATTTGGCAGCCAGTTCTTGTAAAGATGCGCGTTGTTCGGGTTTTTCTGTGGCGGCAAAATAATCGTTTGCAATACCGCTGAGAGCGTACGCATCCAAATCGGACAGCGGCATCCTGTCGGGCTTGAACAGATAATTGTGAAGAAATCGGCGGTTAGCTATATGGACGGCGCTTTGGTTGATGGCATCGGGCAGCAACTGCGGATTGTCAAGCGATAATTTCCTGAGAAACAGCCGATGCAACGGCTCACTGTAGGGATACATCTCCACAGCCAGAGCAAGTGCAGAGGCATCAACAAGGGATAACCGTTTTCTGTCGGATAACGCAGAGGCTATAAGGTTGGCTGTAAACATAGGAAATTTCTGTTCACCATGTGGCGACGGTTTCATTAAAAATCTGGTCAACAATCTCTTTCACTAACTCCTGAACTAACTGGTCCTGTACGGCGTCAAGCGTTGAGGTGCTTGGAAATGTGCGATTGGCGCTGAACACTTTTTCAAAGTTGGCTGAAGGATTGACATTATCGGTAAAAACAACCCGTATGCCAAGCGTCAGGCGGGTTTCGGAGGCTAAGGCATCCGCGCCGATTGCCAGCGGTTGCAGACTGTAATTGGTAATAGCGCCCTCAAGGTTGTAATCGCCGTTCCGATTGAGCAGAATCAGGCGGGTTTGCCGCGAATAGGAATCTTTGAGCGTCTCATTAAACAACTGCGTTAAGGGTGGATAAACCAACGCCGCCTGATTGGGAAAGTCAACAATGGCAATCGTTTTGTATTTGGAATAATCAAGGGATGCATTGTTGAATTTATACGATATTTTGCATGACAGCATCAGCAGGCATACGGTTACAAAAGCTAACAAATACGGTTTCATTTTTCGGAAGCAATAAAATGATAAATAGTTTCAAATGATTCGCGTGCAAAGGTACACCTTTTTTTAGTT